>JBMZDF010000214.1:0-9525 GCA_049614105.1 Promineifilaceae bacterium (SeqCode) | reverse complement strand
CCTCGCATGAGTTCGCGCCAACCTCACAAACTGTGAATCAAGGGGTTTTTGATGAGTGCTACATTTAAACAATCTCACAATCTGCTGACACGAATGAAACGTCATGGGCAAATCTCAATGATGTTCCGTACTCCTGCGGAGCGAATTTCGGGTGATTTGATCAACCCGAATTTGCCTGTGCTGCTTGCTGATTTTCGCTTATCTGGAATAGGGCAGGTGGTTGTAATGCCGCACATGGTGCATATGCCTCAAGTTGCTGCGACGCAACCATGGGTGCAGCCTGTGCCTACACCTGCGATGCCTGCTCAACCTCGGCCGATACGATCGACCCCCGCCGTGCCTGTGTCAGCACCCATACCGATGCCAACGCCACGAGCTTTGACGCCACAACCTGTTCCGCAGCCCCAAGCTGCGAGCAGTGCGGTGAACGATCATGAAAAAGTAACACGTGCGATGATCGGCACGTCGCTGACAGAATATGTGCCGCCCATACCTGCGAGTGAGAATCAACTGCTTTCGATTGTGGCTGCCCATGCAAATAAACAGGCGTCAGGTGAAGCATATGATGTGCAGATTAATGCCGCATTTGTCAAACAGGAGCGCCCTAATGATGCACCCGTTGGCAAAGCCAACCTGCGACGTCATTTAGAGGCCAAGGAACGGCTGGCCAAAGAGGGGATTGACCCCAGACGTCTGGGGAAACGGCCCGAAGTTAGTTATCTTGGCAGTGCGGCCATTACTTCTTCTGCGTCGAAACAAGCGGCACACAATACACCTGAACCGCCCTCTGTTCAGCCGCCAGCCGTTCTGATTGATGCGGACCCTGAGTTGTTAGAGATGATGGATGGAGAGACGGCTGAGATGCCAATGTTGGCAGAACGCCCTGAGTCGGATGAGGTGGTTGAGGCGGGATTGAGCCTCGTTTCGGCCGAACAGGAAACAGATTCTACAATCGACCTCGTGCTGCCACGTCGCGCACGCCCCACATAGGCTTAACATATGAGTGATTGGACACGCAAAGAGCTAATTACGCTGATTAATCAAGGTGGCAGTGCCAACCTTGCCAGCAGTAACTTTACAGAACTAAATTTATCTGGTCTAGATATGGAACGCGCCAATTTGCGCAACGCCGATCTGACTCGCGCCAACCTATCAGATACAAACCTCTACGCAGCAAACCTGCGTGGTGCAACCTTGGATGGCGCGAATCTAGAAGGGTGCTCGCTTCAAAGTGCCTCGCTAGTTGATGCCAGCTTCTCAAACGCAAGCCTTTATAAGGTTCGGCTTGAAGGCGCACTTTACAATGATCGCACCGTCTGGCCGACAGATTTTAACGCTGGGGCGCACGGTGCAATTCTGATGGATGAGTGAAGCTAAATAAGTGCGCCACAAAAATTCTGATCAATAAACCTCAGAGGTTTGTGGTTGTGCTCTGGTGTGTGCATAACAAACTCTGAGGTTTTTGCTGGTTAGCTGGTAGGATTGAACACAACGGGATGCTATGCTCGTTGAGATCAACTTATATTTAGAATGCCGCTTGCCATGCGATAATGCCGCGTGTGGGGTGGAGAGATAGATAGCCGCGTCGTCCTGTGAGTTCAAGCACGTCGGATGTGCTGGTGTCATCAGCACGAAACTCTAAGATGATACGTTTGCCAGTACGGAATAAGTTGCCCGTCCGAAACAGCGTACCGATCTGTAAGCGGCTTGCGTCTGATGTTGTTGAGTAGGTTGTTGACCCCTTGTTTGAGATAACTTGTGCATGTACCCCAGACACATAGAAATGCTTATCATAAGCAATGACTGACATTGTTTTTGCTGGAACTCCAACGAGGTGCTGCGTGCCATCAGGTTCTGTAACGGTGCCAGTTGTGCTGTTTAAGGGGATAAAAATTGTTGTGCCATCGGCCAGCATGGCTGACGTCGCCCCGTCGCGATCCATTGCAAAATGGTTGAAACCATCATCATCAGACTCTTTGGCATCATCAGCCAGCATGAGATCAAAAGGCAGCACCTGCCAATGAGAAATGGTTCGAGCATTCAAACGAGCTTCATCGGCCGTTGTGCCATTATCATAGATATAGATAAGTGCAGCCATCATCACCTCATCACCCATGTAAACAATCGCCCAATCCTGTAGCTCGCCTGCACGAAAATCTGCATGTGAGCAGCGAGAAACATTTTTGTCGGGGATTTCAAGTTCACCCGCCACATCGTTTGCATCGCGTGTGTAGCAGATAACTTCTTGGGGTGTGATGGAGAGAAAATAACTGGTTTGATTACGTGTGCCTTTCCAAGTTTGTCGGTTCATAATAGTAAAGAAGACCCTCGATTTGTATAATTTACGGCGCGAATAACCTAACAATAGCATGTTTATTGGTTCACATTGCCAAGTAGGCGCGTACTGTGGCGATTTTACTCCGGAGAGAAACAAGCGCAACATACAATTGATGTGAGCAGTTGGCGAAATGTTCACTGAGTTGATCGTTCTTAAGATTGTATTGGCTTACATAATGTTTTAGAATAGCAGGTAAGCACGTTGATGCATTGTCACAATTAAGTGCGCCACAAAAAGTGCTTAAAAGTAAAATCACAAGTAGCGCTTTGCAAAAACAGCTCATTCGTCTGGTAAGTGGCTATTTGTTTAACTGTTTTTGCAGTCAAATGTTTTTGTGATCTACTTAATAACTTTGAAACATTCTGATAGAATTTGAATTTATTGCTACCATTTAGCCTCTACATGTATGACGGCACAATTTTGTCAGCAATAAACATGGTTTACATATTGCTGTCTTGACCAAATGATGTCCGCTATTTGTCCAACTGTAAAGTCCCACCTGGAACTGAGGATTGATTCAAGTGTAGCGTCCAAGTAATCATTTAAAATGGCTATTTGGCTTCTTAACTAAGGATAGCATTAAGCATTAATTCCCTTTTCCCTTTTAAGCTAGGGTTTTAGGTGCTTAACGACTTTTTGCATATTAAATAATCCTCATTCCTAAGCTACTTGCGACCCTATATGATTGATCCCGCAGTTGCTTTGATTGATTTAGACCCCTATGCCAGTAGCCTCGATCATTTGATGGCAGCGCTACAGAGCATTGACCTGCGCGTCCGCTGGGCGGTGGTTCGTGCGCGTGCTAATGGATTGAACCCTGACAACCAATTTCGTGGATTGTTTGTAACGGATGAACAGGCCGACGAATTATTAGGGTATGAGCTTGGGCATAATTTGTGGGGGCGTGTTAATGGACACGCCACAGATGAGTTGCGCCAAGCGTTGGGCAATTGGGAAACCAAAGTTGCCGAAGCACGCACAAAATGGCAGGGTAAAAGCGAGGCAGGCGTCGCAATGGGCGAACGGTATGCGCTCCAATTGCTCGTTGAGGATTTTGGTCTAAGCCAGACAGCCGTTGATATTTTGCTCATAGCGTTGGCTCCTGAAATTGATCTGCGTTATGAAAAACTTTTCTCCTATCTTCAAGATGACGTTACGCGCAAGCGCCCCACCGTTAACTTAATCCTCAACCTTCTTACAAACGATTATGCGGAAAAACTGCGTTTGCGGGCGCTGTTCGATCCAGCCAGCCCGCTTATCAAGTGGGGGCTGATTGAGTGCTATGGTGATCAGAGCCAGAAGCCGTCGCTGTTGACGCAGTATGTTCGGCCGAATCCGCGAGTCGTTGAATATTTGCTAGGTCGAACAGGCATTGACCAAGGTATCGCGGAAGATGCTGAGCTGCTTTGTTTGCCGTTTGAGGATGATCGGGACGGTTATTTTTCGGCCGAACTCACCCACTTCCTACAAACAAGCTGCGAACGCACCCCGCTCTTTGCCTTTCGCGGTGTTTACGGCGTTGGCAAATGGGCCGCTGCACAACTTGTGGCCGAAACAAGCGGCCGAAACCTAATGCGGATCGATCTTGCCACCTTGAGCGAGAACGCGCTTGGGTTAAAAGACGCGCTGCAACTTGTGCTGCGTGATTCCCTGCTAAACAACGCCATTTTGTATCTCAACGGTTGGGACAGCTTGCTAAAAGATGACAAGCCCCCAGCCAAAATTTTGCGGCAGCTTCTCGCGCATCCGCAGATTGTGATTACGAGCGGCGAAGCGCACTGGCAGCCCGTTGATCGGCAAACAAAACGCGCCATTCTAGCGGTTGAATTAGGCGTGCCAGCACACGCAAACCGCGTTGCGATTTGGGAACAGTTGACGACCGCCGAAACGCTTCATGAAGATGTCAATATCCCGCTGGTTGCCACCCATTTTCGTTTTACACCGGGGCAAATTGCGGATGCCGTTTCGACCGCACGCGATATGGCAACGGCGCGGAATGGAGCGATTGGGCAGGCAGATTTACTAGCCGCAAGCCGCTTCCATTCTAATCAACGCCTTTCCTCGGTCGCTGTCAAAATCGCCCCGCGCTATCATTGGGACGATATTATTTTGCCGCAGGATACGCGGGCGCAATTGTACGAAGCGGTGTCGATGGTTAAGCAAAAACCGACCGTTTACGACGATTGGGGATTTGATCGCAAGCTGGCGATGGGCAAAGGAATGAACGCCCTGTTTGCGGGTGATCCTGGAACGGGTAAAACGATGTCGGCCGAAATCGTCGCCAACGATCTTGGTCTTGATATGTACAAAATCGACCTGTCGATGATGGTCAGCAAGTACATTGGCGAGACAGAAAAGAATATCAGTAAAGTTTTTGACGAGGCGGCAACAAGTAACGCCATCTTGTTTTTTGACGAAGCGGACGCCATTTTTGGGAAGCGTTCAGAGGTAAAAGATAGCCACGATCGGCATGCGAATATCGAAGTGAGCTATCTTTTGCAGCGGATGGAGTCGTTTAACGGGGTTGTCATTTTGGCAACCAATTTGCGCTCCAACATCGACGAGGCGTTTACGCGCCGTCTACATTTTGCGATTCAGTTCCCGTTTCCTGAGGTGCAGGATCGGGAGCATATTTGGCGCGTGACGTTCCCAAAAGAGACGCCGCTGGCGGATGATGTCGATTTTCATTTGCTTGCCAAGCGGTTTCGGATGGCGGGCGGCAGTATCCGCAACATTGTGCTTGCCTCGGCATTTCTTGCCGCTGAGGCTGGATCGCCAGCCGTAAAGATGACGCATATTTTGCACGCGGCACGGCGTGAACATCAGAAAATAGGTCGTTTAATCAACGAGAGTTTGTTCGAGTGGAGAGAATCATGACGCAACAATCACAGCGACTACAGGATCAGAAACCAATTCGGCCGAAATCAGTGCCGACTCAGCCACAACATCAGCAAACTCCGCTGACGCTGAGCGCTATTCAGACGAAGTTAAATGACCCCGCAACGGTGCTACAGATGCAGCGTGCGCTAGGCAATCAGGCCGTTTCGCGCTATGTGATGCAGCGCTTGGCCTCTAACGATGCGTTTACCGTGGATGAGGATCTGTCCGGCCAAATTAGCTCGCAGATTGGCAAAGGGTCTGCGATTGGCTCAACGCCCGTTTCAGACAACGTGGGTGCGTTAACGGGCGTTGACGTGTCTGATACAAAAGTGCATCGTGATAGCGAGCTGCCGGCGCAGGTTGGTGCGAAGGCGATGGCGGTGGGCGATACGGTGTTCTTTGGTAAGGGGCAAGATTCGGCCGAAACAATGGGACACGAACTTGCCCATATTGCCCAAAATAAAACAGGCAATGCACCACAGGTACAAGCCTCTGGGCTTGAAGTCACCGCCGCAAACAGCAGTTACGAAGATTATGCTGATTCGGTTGGGACTGCGGCCGCTAAGTCAAGCGGTCAAGTTGCCAATATGGCTGCAGGTGGTGAAATGGCGCTTGCCGCACCTGCGCAACGCAGTGAAGAAGAAGATTTGCAGATGAGCCGACTGCAACGCAGTGAAGAAGAAGATTTGCAAATGAGTCGCATTCAGCGCAACGAAGAAGAAGATTTGCAAATGAGTCGCCTGCAACGCAGTGAAGAAGAAGAGATGATGCAAGCTGAACGACTCCAGCGAACGGGTGATGAAGAAGAGCTGATGCAAGGGTAGTTTCGATTATGACGATTGCGACTGAGTTTACATTTGTGCTGCCGCAAGGCTATATTGATGCACGTGGACAGTTACACCGCGAGGGGCGTATGCGCCTTGCCACTGCGTTAGATGAGATTGAACCTGGAAACGATCCGCGTGTGCAGGCGAATGAACTATATTTGCCTATCTTGTTGTTAAGCCGTGTTGTGACGCAAATTGGCGCATTGGTCCCTGTGACACCACAGGTGATTGAGGGTCTGTTCGCAGTTGACCTCGCCTATCTCGAAGATTTATACCAACGGTTGAACAGTCCACAACCGATTGTTGCTGGTACGGTTTGTCCTTACTGTAACAACCAGATCCAACTTCAAGTTGCACCCTTGTCTTAAAAAGAAGCGGGACGTTGGCAGAACTTGTCAAAGCCAATTGTTCCTATTGATACCCTTTGACAAGCTCAAGGCGCATAAGTTCTAAAGAGTGAGATGCTATGGCAAAAACTGCTGCTGAGAAACAAGCTAAGAAGAAGTCGAAAAAAGGGTCAAAACGCAGCAAATTTGAGGCGCTTGTGGACCAAAAGACGGCTGTGCAGCCGGGCATGTTGAGTGATGCTATTAATTCACCACATGCGATGATGCAGCTCCAACGTTTGGTTGGCAATCGGCAAGTGGCGGAAATGATGGCGCAGGCTACCGCACAGCGCGAGCAGTTCGACCCACCAGGACGTGGAATCACAAAAGAATTTGGCTCATATTGGATTGTCCCTGATGGAACAATCGAAAGTTATATGGTGGAGGGGGAGCAGGTTACAGCGAACTCTTTTGCGAAGATTGAGAAAACATGGGGCATTCTTCAAGGTGGTAGCGGCAATATTCAAATTGCAGAGAAAGATGTGAATGGGGCGTCCCACACGGGGTTCAAAAAGCAGGTATTGGCTTATCTTGGCATGCTGATGTCTCGGCCGATTGGACGTGCGCTGATTATGCGGCTTGTGAATGATGAGTCAGAGCAGATCACAATACGTCCTTCGGCAACTCGGAAGATAGCTGATGCATCCCCTGATGCAGCAAACGTCAAGGATGCGTTCATTAAAGAGGACGGAACATCTGGCCCTGGCACAGATTCAATTGTGGAGATTGACCCCGATTTGAAAGATGACAGCGTCATTGTATTTGATAAAGATGGCGATTTTATGGACGCGCCCGTGTTCTTAATTTTAGGACATGAGTTGATCCATGCTGAAAATCAGATGCAAGGAGACGATCAGGTGGCGATTCCAGCGTCTGATCCAGCTTATACCGACGCCGAGGAAGAAGCTGCAATTGCTGGAACGACCGTTTCAGAAAATATGTTACGTGCTGAGCATGGATATGCCGCCCGATTTGGGCATGCTGCGGAAGATTTGCGCTAGATTGAACTTTCACTGCGCTGAATGTTGTTGATTCGCCCACATTAGGAAAAAGTTTATGAAGCAATCGAAGACCAAGCAAAAGCCACAATCATCGCCGATGCGGCCGAAAGAGACGTCCTCTCCGTCTGCCGAGACAGGCAAGTCAGCCGTTGCTGACTTTCAATTTGCAAACGCAAGGATCCCGCTTGCACAACGGCAAGCCGCCGCTTTGCAACTCAATCGAATGGTTGGAAACCGCCGAGCACAACAGTTGTTCCGCTCACCATCTTCTCAAATCCATCGACAAGATGGCGAGAGCAATCTGGCAACATTAAGGGAAATGCTGGGGCGTTTTGACATCCCAGAAGACCAAGTGATTAATTTGCTGCCTAGTTTGAACGCTGAAGAAAAGCAAACAGTGGTAACAGAAGCTTGGTTCAAAACACGGATGGTTGCCGCATTTGATTGGGGTGAGATGGTGCGTGCGATGGCTAATTTGAACCCATCATTGCAAGTGAAACTAAGCTGGTTAGATGCGGCGGCAACGGCGACAAGCGCAATCAGTTATGATGAAATTAAGCCATTTATCACAACAGCACCCGTGTCTGAGCGCCAAGAATTGACCACAGAGTATTGGAAATCGTTTTTCCTGAGCGTTTGTACAAATTCCACAATTCTTGATGCGGTGAACGATCTGAAGCTGCCATTATCGACACAGCTTCAATGGATATCAGATGAGGTCGAGTCAGTATTAGTATCGATCTCGTATGGTGATATTCAGCAGTTGGTCAAAAATGCCTCACAAACTGATCGAGATGCGTTGAAGGTTACGGAGTGGCGGGACTTCTTCATGGCGGTTTGTGATAACGAGACGATTGTCACCGCCGTTAAAGACCTGAACTTTGACCTTCAAACACGATTGGAATGGATATTAGAAGAAGGAAACGCAGGCAATTTATTCGGCGGACTAGACGCAACCCAAATCTACGAGGCGTTAAAAGATGATCTGACTGGGGAAGCGTTAGAGCTTGTGGAACTGGCAAGCCTGAACAATTGGGATGCAGAGGACGAGACACGAATCCGTGAACTGATGGACACACGGAACGATCGCCCAGAGCATGAGGATACATTGGGAGAGGACGCGCAAGAGTTAAGCGGCCCTGCTGGAGAGTTAATTGAAAATCATACAACAGTTATGGAAGGACACGGTGCGCCACATCGAGTATTGTCGGTAGCAGGGTTAGCAGCGGAGGCCTCTGGGCTGATGCAATCAGACCCTGCCCTTGTTCTACAAGTTCTGAATACAGTGGCAAGCATGGCAAGTGATAATATTGCGCTTGCAATTTTGGAAACAAACGTAACGGACGAGCTACTCCAGCAGATAGCACAAGATGCTAGCGGGCGAGATCTGTTGTTAGCTATGGTTCGGATATTAGCCTCAGGCGCGAATACGGGCGGCGAAGAGGCACAACAAGAACGGGTTTTGCAAGCTATTAGCGATGCCGACGCAGCCACACGCGAAGAGAGCGGAGAGACGACAGAAGTAGAAATTATTACGTTCCTTTATGGTGGGGAAGGGCTTGATGGCGCTGGGGAGGTACTCGGAAGCTATCGTGGACATACGGCGATTGTGGTTGGTGATTTAGTCTACAGCTTTGAGATGGGCTGGCAATGTGGTGATACAAAAGCCTCTTATTTAGCAAGAGAGAACAATATTATCCGTGATGGCATTGGTCAGACGTTGACCGTAACGGAAGAAGACGCCCAAATACTACAGGAAAACCTAAATGCATCTTGTGGTACAGGAGCTTATTTTGCCTCGGGCGATATATGCACGGGCAAGACAAGCTTGGCGCTTGAAAATGCGCTCCATCAAGGGCTTTATGAAGTGGAAAACCCACAGTTGTTTGTCGGCTACCTAGAATCAACGGGACTTGTAAACGCACGGCATCAATATCCGAAGCAAAAATAAAAGCCCTGTGTACAGGCCAATAAACTGATGAGGGTGAGAGGTATGCAGCGCGAGAATTGTTTCGCGAGGCATGATAATTAAAGAGCATAAGTGCGCCACAAAAAGTGTTTGAAAGTGAAGTTGCAAGTGGCGCTTTGCAAAA
>JBMZDF010000213.1:0-9589 GCA_049614105.1 Promineifilaceae bacterium (SeqCode) | reverse complement strand
AGACGTGACGGCCGTTGTCCTAATCAGCCGCCATTTGTTTGACACCCCTGTCATCTTGTCGCTGATTCAATCGGCCGACCCCACCACCATCCTACAGGCCGCCTTTAGCAGTTTTCAGAGCGCAGACTCATTTTTTTGGCTCTACGTCCTATTTGCAATCAGCAATTCAATGATGCCCAGTTCGGCCGATCGCCGCGCATGGCCCCTGCTCTTTGTCGCCCTTGGCACAATGGTTGCGGCGCTCTACTTTATGGGCATCATCCCCATCTTGATCGACCGCTACGGCAACTCAGCCGCCCAAATTCTCAGCTACATAGCCCTCGCCTTCACCATTACGATCTTAATCGACGTGATCGCGATCCCTATCTTGCTCCTTCTCGAAAAGCTGGCGGAACGTATCACAGGCTACCGAATTCATTATAGATGAGGCGAATCTGCTATCTCACGCTTTCCCTAGCTCTTGCGCCATGTGAACCTGAACACCCTTGCGATGTGTTTCGATAAATCCGCTTGATCTGTACAAATGCAGGGCGTTGTCCCAGCTTTCATTTGTTTCCACAACAAGTTTGTTCATCTGTAGCAAGCGGGCTTGGTTGATTAAGAAGTTGGTCATTTGGCGGGCAAAGCCTTTACCACCTTGTGCAGGGCGCACAGACATGCGTTCAATTCGGCCGATGCCAGCCGCCTCATTTGTCAGCGCACACGTTCCAACAATCACACCTGCCAATTCAGCCACATAAAACCAATGCCCTCGGTCAAGGTAGTTGGCCTGAATATCATTTAGGTCTGGGTTCATGCTGTAATCAATATGTCCAAAACGACTGCCTAGCCCTTCCTGCACCAGTTGTTGAGCTGTCTTTTGATCGGCCGATTCAAACAAACGAATAATTAGCGTCATCACTACACCTCTCTTTGCTTAAGTCAAAGTACCGCATTCATGCAACCATTGATAGATCGCTGCGTATAGGTTGCCAGTAAGCATTTACACATTTGTTATCGTTCGGAGAATATCACATGAAAGAAAATTCAAATCCAATTTCATCACAAATCATCATTGGACTCATCATCATTGCAGTTGGCAGTCTCTTGCTGCTCGACCAATTTGGCGTGATGAGTTTTGGTAATGTCTTCCAGTTTATTCCAACACTTTTTATCCTGCTTGGAATCTGGCAAATCTTTAGCAACGGGTTCCGTTATTGGGTAGGCCCCGCTATCATGATTGGCATTTCTAGCGTTGTTCAACTCTCTATACTTGGTGTGCTTGAAGACGGAGCTGTCTGGCGACTTTGGCCGCTTGTTCTCATTGCAATCGGCGGATCGATTCTATTGCGTCAGCGCAATGGCGGCGAGGACATCATGCTCACAAACAGCGAAAGAAAGCATCACAGCAGCCGCTTTAACATTTTCGCTATGTTTGGTGGTGCAGAGCGCCAAATTACAGCGCAAGATTTTGAAGGTGGTGATGTCACCGTCATATTTGGTGGTGCAGAAATTAACCTCAGCAGCGCCCAGGTTACCAATCGCCCTGCCGTTATCAACGTATTTACGATGTTTGGTGGAACGGGCTTCAAAGCGTCATCTGACCAACTTATCAGCCTAGAGGCCACCGCGATTTTTGGCGCTTCTAGCGACAGTCGTAAGCAACGCAAGCAGCTTCCAGGCGAACAAGCCGACTATATTATCCGTGGTTTTGTCATGTTTGGCGGCTTAGAAATTGAAGAAGCTGGCTAAATAGCGTCTAGGGAAATAACCAAGCAATCTTGATTTACGCGGCAACAGTTGCAACAGTTGCTGCGTAAATATCGACAATATCCTCAACACGCTTTGCATATCCCCCACCCATGCAAAGCGCCAGCGGCAAACCAGCCGCCTCCACCGCCTCACAAACCATCTCATCCCGTTGTAACAACCCCGCTTTTGTTAGGCACAGCTTGCCAAACTGATCGCCCACATAGGGATCGGCCCCTGACAAATAGAACACAAAATCGGCACGTGCTAGCATAAAAATTCGCCACAAACTTTGTTCAAGCGCGTCCAAATAAGCCTCATCCTCTGTTCCAGACGGCAGCGGAACGTCTAAATCACTGGTTGCTTTGTGAAAAGGAAAGTTTCTTGCCCCATGCATCGAGAATGTGAATAGGGCGGCATCGTCGGCAGCAAGCACGGCCGTCCCGTTGCCTTGGTGTGTGTCTAAATCAATGACAAGAATCCGTTTGACATTTGTCTCGCGTTGCAAAATACGGCTAGCAACCATCACATCATTGAAAACGCAGAAGCCCTGCCCCCAATCATAGTGTGCATGATGCGTCCCGCCCGCAAGGTGGGCGCTTTTGCCATCAACCACAGCGGTTCGCGCCGCGCAAACCGTGCCGCCCACGCTATGAATGGCACGTTGATACATGGCTGGAATGTTTGGGAAACCTATGCGGCGCGTTTCTTTGGCGTTTAGCTGACAATGTTTGACGCGGTGAATATATTCGGCCGAATGCACCCGCACCAAATCAGCATCGCTCACTGGCTCCGCAGGACTCAATTCCCCAATCCCCATCGCCGCCACCCGCTCATGCAGCAGCTGATATTTTGGCATTGGGAAACGGTGCTTGGCAGGCAGCACCAGTTCAACATGATCGCTATAAAAAATACGCATTAGACAGTTATTCGCAAAGACGACAGTCTGCACAGCTACGGATCTGAGTCTATCTGACTCCCTGTTTATTCATTGCTCTCTTTCACCGATCCGTCTTCGGGTGCGTTCGGGCCACCAGCGGTGAGGCCAAGGCCGCCAATGCCGATGAGGTGTTCGATGCGATTTTGGCTGTAGAGACGCCAGCTTTCGCGCGTCGGCCGATTGACATATTGCAGATGGCTCAACCCCGTATTGCTCGTCCACACTTCAACCGAACGATAAGGGCCAACATTGTAAACAAGGTCAATAATTGCGTCGATCACAAAACCGTGAATGACCAACATCACCACATCATCAGCGTGCTTCTCCAGCAGTTCATGCATAAATATGCCGATACGGGCGCGAAAATGCATCATCGTCTCACCGTTGAGGCTTGTTGTGATCGGGGAAAAGGGGCGTTCGCTTGCCCAGAATTCGTTGTAGGTTGTGTGATCGTCAAACTCAACAGGGGCATGATCGGCGTTGTTGTTGCCAATTTCGCGAATGCGATCGTCAAACACAAGCGGCATATTAAGCGATTCAGAGATATATGCCCCCGTTTCGCGAGTGCGGCGCATCGTGCTGCAATAGATGATTGTTGGCTGAAGAATGCGCCCTGGGAGCCACTTCCCAAGCGCTTCCGCCTGCCGATGCCCCAATTCTGTAAGCGGCACATCACGGACGGTTCGATCTGCATGGTCGGGCAGATTCATTGTGCTTTCACCGTGTCGAACGAGATATAGATGCATGGGATCTCCTTTGGGGTAAGAATGAGAAATGAAGAATATAGGGTGAAGCTCACCCCTATCTCTTAGCATCTCATTCGTTTGTTGGTGAGCCGCTGGCTCGTGTTAGTTTCTTGAGTGTGCCTGTTGGCAAGAACCGAATCGTCAACTATAGCGAGTGGGCAGGTGGCCTGCAAGGGGGAGTTTTGGGGGAATCGGTGTGGGAGATAGGTGCAGGAAGGCAAAAGCCAGACGGCCGTTCACATAGCATGAACTAACTGTCTGGCTATCTAATCAGGTTGTTTCTATTCTGCTGCCGCTTCGACTTCATCGAGTAACAAATAGATGTCACCCACATAAGCCGTTTCTTTGGCTGTGCCCGCCATTGCAAAGGCGTTCATGTGCTCACCGAGACGGCAAAGCTCTTGATCCATTGCAGACAGCGTGCAAATCAGGTCTAGATCAAAGAATAGCTGCACTACGCCATCAGCTGCGTTTACCTGCTCCGATAGGGCGCTGAAGTGCGGATTCTCTGGCAACTTTGCCCCTGTGCCAAACATCGTCGTTAACTCATCCAAGCTCGTCCCAAACATGAGATACTCGTCGTTAACGCCATAGGTCAACATGGGTGTTGGCTCTTCCCCGAACGTATTCATGATGGTGTAAAACGCTTGCCCATCGTTCTCATACGTTTCGATTGGCAGGAACATGAAATCGCTGATTGTTGTATTAAGCGGTTGGAACACTTCGGCCGATAAAGCGCTCGATTCCCCTTTAATCTCTTGCAAAATAGCTACGCCCAAATCAATGTTAATCGTTGGGTCAGATGCAATTGACCCTTGATCTGACTTATAAACAGCTATTGCAAATTCCTCACCCATGCGAGGCATCAATGCCACATCAGGATTAAACCCAACCGTCTCTTCCGCAAGCTGCATCGCTTCTGCAAATGCGTCCGCATCCATCTGCTGATAAAGCTCCCAATACGTGGTCATCATGTTACGGCTGGCGATGTACGCCATCGTTTCTTGCGGCAGCGTACTGGCTACCTTGCCAGAGGACAGATTGTTCTTTGCTGTACTGAGCGAGCTGTTAGCATCTAATTTGTCTTTGTCATAAGTCATGACAAACTGGCCTCGCAAACCTAATTCATCAAAGAAGCCAGCCCCGCCAAACCCTGTTAACGCTTGGTCAGATGCAAGCAAGCCCAAGCAAATATCGGTGATTGCAGAAAAGTCATCGGGCGAAGGCACTGCCCCCATCCCTGTGATGCCTGACTCATCAAGCAATGACTGTACGGCATCCTGTTGCTCCACTGGCTCAACTCCTTCGACCATTCGGCCGACGTTGAGATATAACGTCATGATTCGTTCTTCTGGCAGTTCAGCAAGTACCGCTTGGTAAGAGGCTTCATCAGCAAGCGACGCTGCGCCCTGTTGGGTATCAATGGCTTGCTTCATGCCAGCTTCGGCCGAAGTGACAATCATCAAATCACCCGCTCGACCAATCACAAACGGCTCCTCAGATTGTTCAACATAGTAAACAACCCCTTCATAGGTCTGTTCAGCCATTGGGTTACCATCAGGCAAGGTCGGGTAATTTTCAACTAGTTTCGTTAAAAATTGATCGGCCTGATCACCTGTCCCCGCGCGGATTTCTAGCGCAAGTGTGGTGTTAGGCACTTGAGATAAATCATCAAGAAAAGCAATGTCCATCAGTCCGATGCCGACGCTGCGTCCTACCCAGCTTGCAATATCTTCCTCAACCGTCATGTTTAAGGGTGTCAACACCTCATCTTGAAACGATTGTTGCAGCGTGTCCTCCCCACTCTCTGAGCCAATTTCATCTAAAAAGGGCTCCAACGCATGTTGTATACGGGCGGCTCCATCATAATCGTTGGTTATTAAGCCTAGGAAATCCATGCTCATATAAACGTTAGTTTCGGCTGGCATCACATCCGCCGTTACCTGGCTTGCGCTTTGAAACGATTGCCATGCAAAATAGCCGCCTCCGGCAACAAGGGCAAGAATAAGCGCCCCAACAGCCAAGAATGGCAGGCGCGATCCACTACTTTTAGGGGAAGGGGTTACATCATTTTCCATTATGATCTCCTAACAGTGAAGGGCATCATTCCCATACGGAACGACTAAGCCCAAATCACTTGATTATGTACGCGACCGATGATACAGATACGGTAGCAGTTGGAAAGTGTTCTCTATGTGTTGAAATAGGATAGAACTGGCACTTTCTATAGTTACTAGCACTTCTAAATGAGGGTATGTTCTAGCTCGTCTGATTGCTTCTCTTTAGATAAGATATAGCATCATTAAACCCTGTTGAGTGCCTGCTTAAAGTGTATCTAAGTTTTAGCAGCTAGACAATCCTAAGCAATCAAAATACACCTATATTTTTCAACTTTAACGTTTGATTTCTATGGAAACTAAATAAATACACCAAACTTGCACTTTACGTTTTACATTTTAGATCAACATGACAACCACTTTTGCACCCACTCATCGTGATTTTGTCAGCTACATTGACAAGTCGCGCGAATTTTATCTAGACAAAGGATTCGGCAACCCCTACAAATGGGCCACAAATTATGATGTGCCGTTTGCATCGCTTGACAAGCCCTTGAGCGCGTGTCGCGTTGGGCTAGTAACAACGGCGGCGCTGGACGAGGCGGGTGGCAAAAATCGACAGGTTTATGCTGCGCCAACCGATCCTGTGCCAACTTATTTGCACACGCATCATTTGTCGTGGCATAAAACGGCGACGCACACGCGAGATGTTGAAACATTTTTGCCTGTGCAGCGCGTGAATGAGTTCGTTTCGGCCGAACGCATCCACAGCCTCTCCCCGCGCTTCTACGGCGTGCCAACCAAATTTAGCCAGCGCCAAACTAGCACCGAGCACGCCCCCATGATTCTCGACATGTGCCGCGCCGATAAGGTTGACGTTGTCCTGTTGGTTGCGCTCTGACCCGTTTGTCATCAGGCCGTGAGCCTGACTGCCCGCCATTTAGAAGCAAACGGCATCCCAACCGTCGTCATTGGCTCCGCTCGCGACATTGTTGAACAATGTGGCGTGTCGCGCTTTGTGTTTAACGATTTTCCGCTCGGCAACCCGTGCGGCAAACCAGATGATGTCGCCATGCAGCGCGAAATCGTCGGCATGGCGCTTGACCTGCTGGAAACCGCCCGCTATCCACGTACAACGCTCCAAACGCCGTTCCAATGGGACGCGCAAAACGATTGGCGACGCAGTTATATGGAGATTCGAGTGGAAAGTTCCAAGTGAAAAGTGGAAAGCCTTGTGTGCTCACTATGCTCCACTGTCCGCTTTTCACTTTCATAACGCGCTAAACCTCATACATTTACGCTTTACTCCCCTCATGATTATTCTGCAACGTTCTGTTCAACTAGGCGACCCGCACATGTGTAGCGACGCCAAAAATCGGCTCAATCTTCTAACCGCAATCTTTGATACGCTGGTGCGTCGTGATTTAGACGGTCGCTTTGTTGGCTTGCTGGCAACCGCTTGGCAGGTGACGGACGATGCTAAAACGTGGACCTTGCAACTGCGAGACGATGTGGTGTTCCACAATGGGGATCAAATGTGTTCGGCCGATGTGGTCGCCTCCATTCAACGCGCATGCAGTCCTGAAGTCGGCGGCGAACTCGGCACAGAGGGCGTTTGGGCCAGCTACATTGGCAATGCTGACATTTGTGCGCTCGATACAAACAGCGTTCAAATCATCCTAACACGGCCGATGGCGGATCTGTTTGAACTGCTCTGTGCGATTCCCATCATGCCACAGCGCGTCCTGCCGGATGTGCCAAACACGCTGATTGGCAGTGGCCCTTATCAGCTTGCGAACCAAACGGCACAAGCGGTCACGCTCACCGCGTTTGCAGACTCGAAAACGCGCCATGCCGCCTATCCTGAGCTGATTTGGCAAGCGGAGCCAGACGCAGCGCAGCGTATTGCGGCGCTCAAAGCAGGTGAAGCAGATTTGATTACTGATTTGCTACCCGCTGACGCAAAGCAGCTTCCGCACCTTCTCACGCAGCAATCAAATCTCTGCGTCGCGTTCTTGATCAACTGCGCCGCCCTGCCCGACAAACGGGTACGACAGGCGCTCAACTATGCGATCGACATCGACCACATTATAGAAACGGCGGCCGATAAGGGTGCGACGGCGCTTAGCGGTCCGCTAACTCCGCTGCATTTTGGCTGCGATCCCAGCGTCGCCCCCTTTGAATATAATCCTGCGAAGGCGCGTGCGTTGCTGCAATCGGCCGACTTCAACCGCAAACTAATCATCGACCTGCCCACCAGACTGCCCGATGAAGCCCCTATTCTTGGTCAACTGTTGACTAATTATTTTGCAGCAATCGGGTTAGAGGTCGAGTTGCGCAACCACGCCGACCGAACCACCTATGCACACATGGTCAAGGCAAAACAAATCAACGACCTGTGCTGCTTTGATTCCAGCCCGTTAAGCACCTATCGGGTGCTGCGCGAGAAAATAAATAGCGATTTTGCAGGGCCGTGGTGGCAAGGATATGACAACCCACAGGTCAACACGCTGCTTGACCAAGCGAGTCAGACAACAGACGAGAGCGCCCGTCAAGCGATTTATTACGATGCCTATGCGCAAATGAGCGCAGATGCGCCTTGGGTTTTTCTGTATCGGCCGACGTTATATTGGGGCGTCCAAGATCCAGACAGCCGTGTACAAATCAGCCCCGAAGGGCTTTTGCGGTTTGAACAAGTTTAGGGTGAAAGCGTCATTGGCACGGCGTTGTTCTCGATCGGGTCGCCGTTTTGCCATGTGGCGCGGAGGCGTTCGCCGTTGCGCTCGTCGTACAGCCCAACGTAGAAGGTAAGTTGGGCGAGATCAATATCGGCCGAAATTGGCAGCGCGTGTGCGTCCACAATCAATTCCCCCTCGCGCCACGTCGCCGTCGGGCGCGTCCAGCCTGCGGGAACCCCGTCGCTTTGCGCCACAAGCTGGCCTGACGCATCAATGGCATGCACAAACACCTTGAGCGCGCACGTAAGGCCAACCTAAAGGGTGTCGAGTACTTTGATTGGGAAGGTCACAAAGTACGCCTCGATTCACGTAAGGCCGAGGAGATTGTTCGTGCGCGCCCCCTCACCTCAGATGAGGAGACGCAGCTCAGCAATCTCGCAGATGATCTTACCAAGCTGAGCAACCGTCTCGCGGGGTACGACCACGGTCTGGTGCGACACTCCGTTCTTCTGACATCTTTCATTCGCGTTCTTGAGAACACGCTGAAGAAGCTTGAGCACGGTATGAGCTCAGTGAGTCACGTAAACATCTCGGATTTGCGACGTGAGTACAAGAACATGAGCCGTGCCGTTGGTAAGGCGAACGCGCTTAGTCGTAAGATCAAGTCTGCACGTGCCGAGGCGAGTCGTGGTCGGAAGGCTGTTGACCGAGCGATCAAGTTCATTGACAAGGTCAAGTCGCCGGCAGATCTCGAAGACGTGCTCAAAGTCGTAGCCGCAGCGCTGGTACTCGCAGGAGGCGCAGCGGCTTTGTCTGGAGCAGCAGCTCCGGCGGGAGGCATCCTCGCCGTTCTGGGGTTGACCGTATATGGGTTGGTAAAACTCAAAGACACATGGGACAAGGTATTCGGAGGAGACTGATGCACAATCCCCATAGAATTATCGCTGTAATCCCTGCGTCGATTGCGAAGGGCGTATCCCACCAACCAACGAAAGATCAAGAGATTGCTGTCGCCATTCCCTGCTTCTTCGAGGACACCCGCAGCGTAGACCGGCGCGGCATTCAGCATGAGGTCCGAGATAAGCGTATGGTAGAAGTCTCGCTAACTCCTAGATGGCGTGACCATATCTTGAAGGGTACGCTCTTACGCTTCCGCGAAGATCCCACGAACTACTATAGGATCTTTGACATCGAGAACTCCACTGAGGTTCTCGGGTCGTCCTATCCGACAGCCGTGTGCGCAACCACGAGGCAGAACATCGCAGTGGGACCAACCCTCAACCGAACGACCACACCTGATAGTCCCGCAACAGACAGTGTTCCATCAGATGTTGACGACTCACCTGCAAACCTCTGGTAAGAAGCTATGCCAACACCTCAGCAAAATCATAGTTTGGGAATCTTCGTACGTACGACCTTCGGTTTGGATCCAAACATCCG
>JBMZDF010000212.1:0-9597 GCA_049614105.1 Promineifilaceae bacterium (SeqCode) | reverse complement strand
TCATCCCCGACTTGAAAGAACGGGGCTTTCACGGGCTAAAGCCCAAGAACCGTAAGTTTGTAGGCATGGGGACAAAATGGGGCCTACATCCGCATAAAATCGGCCGAAATATAATGACTTGATGATGTCCTAAAAAACAAAAACGGGCTTGAGAATTCAAGCCCGTTTTTTAATAAAGTGTAGAAGGTCGGTGCGTCTCAACGCAATCACACAGTTACTCACGCGAGATAATAGGGAAGTAATAGGTGTGGATTCCTGATATTTGTGCAGTACTCACATCACCCGTAATGTTGCCTGCTGAAAGGTTCCCCGCCGCATCGACAGCTCGAACCCGTAACCAGTAGGCTGCGTTTGGATCTGGCAGTGCAAATAACGCTTCATCGTCTCGACCTGCGGCAAAGCGCTTCCAATCGTTCGTTCCTTCTTCCCGATATTCAAAGATGTAGCGCGTTACACCTGACTCAAAATCAGTGGCCGTCGCAGACACAAGCAGCTCTAGGGTGTCAGGCTGTCGCTGTACGCGCGTAATTTGTGCGGACGGGGCAACTATGTCGAAACGAATGCGCGTCGGTGTCGATGTAAATGACTCATCGACAACTGTTGTATAACGTACCCGCCAATACAATTGCGAGTAGGAACGGTTCGATATGTAATCGTAGGAAGTACGAGCGGCCGAAATCGTGGGGCTAGTGTGAATGATGTTGTTAAACGCACTGTTTGTTGCAATTTCAACGACACTGCGCTTGATGCAACGGGCGCGTGGCGCAGACCAACGCAGCGCAACGGCGCGGCTATTGCGCCACTGGTCGTTGGTGGGAGACGTGTGCCGAGCGGGATCGGTAGTGTATGGACAGCCGCGTGCCGTGCTGAAATCGCTGCTGGATTCGGCCGATTCCACATTCCCCGCCCAATCGGTCGCCCGCGCACGGAACAAATACGTCCCGTTATTGTTGACAGGATTAAACGTGCCCGAGTTCTCCGTCGTATTAACCACCAAATTTGTCCAATTGCTTGCTTCCTCACCACGATACTGAATCGTGTAGCTAGCCAAACCGGAAAGCGCGTCGCTTCCCCGCCAGTTTAACAAGTAATTGCCGTTTGCCTGCTGGTTAGCGGTTGTTACTTCGGCCGAAGGCGCAGTCGCATCAAAGCGGAAACTCGTCGGGGCGGACGTAACACTTTCATCAAACACAGTGGTTGCGGTGACGCGCCAGTAGAGTTGCGTGTAATCTTGCCCAAATTCGTGCTGATATTCGTTCACGCGGGCTGGCAATAGCTGGCTGACAACCAGATTATTAAACCCTTGATCGGTTGCAACCTCTATTTTGTATAGTGCAACCGCCTGTGGCGCATCAATGTTCCATTCAAACGTCACAGGGTTTTGATTAATCCAGCCCGTTGTGTCGGGAGGGAAAACATTCGTAGGGGCCAAAATATTGCAGGGGATTGCCTGTTCGGTTCCAATATCACCGTTGGCTTTCAGCGGTTCTATGTTGCCACGTCGATCGACCGCTTGCACGCGATAACGATAGGTTGAGGTCTGATCAGGTGGTGTAAAGTTTAGATTTGTCTCGGTTGTATCACTGGCGATTCGTGTCCATGATGCATCGGCCGAACGTTTATACTCAACGTCATAGCTTGCGACCCCTGAAACAGCGTCTTCGCCAAACCATTGCAGCGTAACCGTACCGTCGCATTGAATCAGCACGGTATGGATTTGAGAGGTTGGTGGTGCGGCGTCCAGGTGGAAGCTGGTTCCGGCCGAAATAATTTGACTGCCACCCGCCTTGGTCGCCACAACGCGCCAATACAAATCAGCATAATCCTGATCAAACGTATGCCGCAAGAGTCGCACGTTTGTTGCCACCGTGCGGTTAAGCACGATGTTCTCAAAATTAGGATCGGTGGCAACCTGCACACGCTGTTGAGTCAGCACGCCATCGGCCGTCAAACGCCAGCGGAACGTCACGTCGCGATCTGTCAACCACTGGTCATCAGACGGGATTGTGTTTGCTGCGGACGCATTCAACGGTTTAATACGAATCGCATCAAACAAAATCGGCACATTATTTTCGCTAGAAGTTAAATCGTTGAGACGGATAACGTTATTACCACCAACCGCGAAATTATATTCGCCCAAGGACATCCATAGCCCTAGGTTTGCATCTTGGTTGCGGACCACGTTCGTCGTGCCGCCCGCATGCGTAATTTGATAAGGTGCTTGGCGCGACTCCGCCAGCCCCGTTCGGCAAAATGGCACATACGCATCGACCTGATAAGCGCCTGTTGTTGGAATATCGGGTCGCCATTCGCCCCAGTTTACGGCGATGCTGGCGTCTGTTGTCGAAAAAGTGTAGATCGAGTTGGCGTTAAATCCGCAGGCAAACGGCCCCGTATGCCAATTTGCATTGGCCTGCGTAAACTGCGAATCGCGATTATCGAAGTACGTATAGTCTGATGTGAAGTTCATTTTATCGGCCGCAAGCTGCCGAATCTGTGAAATCTCCGCATGAGCCAAGGAGCCAGGGCATTCGGTTGTGCCGTACACATCGCGATGTCCCATCAGATGTAAATGCCCCGAATCGAACAAGGGCAGTCGGCTAGCCCCCCACATATCAATGTCGCGCTGATCAGCTTTCCACGCAATCAGGTCGGCGAGTGCGTTTAACATGGTTGCATTCGGCCGAACTGTGCCAAATGTTCCCAACAACGCAACCCCCATGCTGCCATTATTCGCTTCGGCCGCATGCGTCCCAATCACATTGTCGCCACCAATATGCCCTTCATAAATAACACCGTTCGGGTCGATTAAATAGTTGTAACCAACATCGCCCCAACCACGATTAAACGTGTGGAAAGACCAAATGCCGCGCACGTTGGTTGCCCAATCGGTTGTGGCATTGTTGCTGACGGTGTGATGCACAATCAAGTGCGAAACGGGCGCGTAATTAATGCCAGAACTGTAAACACAGTCAGGATGGCTACACCATTGAGAACGCGGAACGATCCGTGGTTTTGGATAATCGTCATTCGTTCGTACCAGCCGCTTGCCATCGGTTGATTCCATCTCGCGCAAAATCTCTTGGGTCGTTTTGCCCGTTGTGGAGTCAACAAAAACGAGGTTGACGCCTTCCAACACGGGGTCTTCGCCTGTTGGGGAAGATTTGAGCACGATTTCAACCTGTGCGCGTTCGTGGCGCGTCGTCGCGCCGCCCGTGTCAATCATCCCGCCGGGGGTAAAGTCTGACCCTTCAACAACGCCATCAGGATAATATTCGGCCGTTTGCCAATCAGTCCACTCTCCATCCAGCATCGCCGTGCGAATCCGAATCTGCACGGTGCTGCTGACAGGCACGGTTGCCTTCCATTCAGGGAAAATGTAGTTGAAGGGGTGAGCGGCTGTAACAATGGGGGGGATTAATTCGGCCGAATCCATCGACTCAAGCACGGTCATGCCTGAGTCAGTTAAATCTATCCCGCGACTTGAACTGCCTGATTCAAAGGCAACCAAGCTTAATTCGGCGACTGAGATAATATCTTCAGCACCAGCTATCGCAATTGGAACGCTTTCTAGAACGTCATCGACTGAGTTTCTGTCGCGGCAGGCGGTTGAGAGGAGTAGCGCCGCAAATAAAATGAGTACAAGGTCACGATACTGCATGTAACCTCCGATTAAAATACAACATGTTTGCTCCCAAAGTGGGTTGGGGCATTATAGCATCAAGACAGGCTGTACGGAAAAGAAATGAAGAATGGTGAAGAAAGAATGAAGAATCGTGATATCGATTCCGGCTTACCGATAATTGATAGCAGGTGTGTTTCATTTAAATAAAGAGCGGTGGCTGAGCCAGTCGAAGCCTGAGCGACATGCTGCTACGACTTCGACAAGCTCAGTCTACGTTATCGTCACTAACCCATTTGAAACACACCCATTGATAATTCTCTTCTTGTGGCTTTTTAAGTTCGGCCGAATTGGTTCGCTAACTGCGCCACCGACAAATGAATCAGCGTTGGGCGACCATGCGGGCAAGTGTGCGGCGTCTCGCAATCCTCAAGCTGACGAACAAGCGCGTCCATCTCAGAATTTGTCAGCACTTGCCCCGCCTTAATCGCGGCCGTCTTGCAAGCACGTTTAATCATGGCCGCCTCCACCTGCGTTTGCATCAGCTTATCCTCGTCCTCTAAATCTCCGACCATCGCGTGCAACGCTTGGGCAGGATCAGCTTTGACCAACAAGGCCGGCACGGCTCGTATCATAAACGTCTGCGGGCCAAATGCCTCAATCGCAAACCCAATATCATCCAAACGAGTCAAGTTTTCTTCAAGCAAAGCGGACTGCGCAGGTGTGACCTGCACGGGAAGGCCCGTGACGAGTTGCTGCGAAACAAGCGTTTTGGCCGACCATTCCTGCATAAACTGCTCAAACAGAATCCGCTCGTGGGCCGCATGTTGATCGATCAAGAACATGCCTTCTGGCCCTTCTGTGATGATGTAAGCACGCCCCACCTGCCCAACAACGCGCATAATTGGCAACCGTTCGCCGCCCAGCTTCATTTCAGGCTGCGGGTTATCAACGCCTATTTCGGCCCCTGTCTGCACGGGCGGAGTTGGTTCAGGTCGCTGTAGCGCAAGCTCGTTTTGCTCTCCCCAAGCACCCCAATCGGTCAATTTCGGTTTGCCCGTTAGCGGCCGATTCCAAGGAGCAGTTGAGGTGATTTGCTCAAATGGGGAGTCAATACTGCGCACGGGGGCCGTTTCAAGCAGCGTTTCCCGCACGGAACGTTGCACCACGCTAAATATTTTGCCGTGTTTATGGAAGCGCACCTCGGTTTTCATCGGATGCACGTTGACATCGACATCTTCATAGGGGAGCGTAATAAAAATGGCGGCAAGCGGATAACGACCAGAGGGCAAAAACGTATGATACGCCTCGACAATCGCGTAGGTGAGGCGCTGATCTTTGATCCAACGTCCATTCACGTACAGGCTAATGTGGCTGCGGTTGGCGCGATGGAGGCTGGGAGGACTGACATAGCCGCTGATTTGTACGGTTGCTTGGGCGGGTTCTGGAGTTGGGGTTTCGGCCGAATTGCCAATCGGAATAAACTGCCGCCCAATTTCAGCCCCATAGACCGAAAGCAACGCATCGCGTAAATCGCCCGTACCGTTTGTCTGAAAAGTCACGCGCCCATTGTGCGTGAGACGGAAGCGCACGCTAGGGTAGGCCAGCGAAACGCGGGTCAAAAATTCATCGATCGCACGCTTTTCACTTGTAATTGACTTGAGAAACTTCAAACGAGCAGGCGTATTGAAAAAAAGATTTTCAACGGCAATCACCGTTCCCGCAGGCGCACCAACCACATCGCGACTGCAAAGCGTGCCTCCGTCTAGCTCAATGCGCGTGCCAGATTGATCGGCCCGTGTGCGGGTGACAACCGTGACCTTGCTGACCGAGGCGATGGCGGCCAATGCCTCGCCACGAAAGCCTAATGTGGAGATAGAGGCTAATGAGGCGCTGTCTTTGAGTTTGCTGGTGGCGTGACGCAGAAAGGCTGTTTCAACTTCGGCCGAATCGATCCCCCTACCATTATCTGATATTCGGATCAGCGTGCGTCCGCCGTTACGAATATCAACGTTAATCGTTGTCGCACCTGCATCAATTGCGTTTTCAACCAGTTCTTTTACCGCAGAAGCAGGTCGCTCGACCACTTCCCCCGCCGCGATTTGCGACGCCAATTGTTCCGACAAAACTTTGATCGCCATGCAGATATTATACCATTGACGGGGGTGTATCTGTCGCTTGGCAAGCGTTTGGACTCAATCCAATATGTGTGATCAAGTTGAGCCAAACCCGCTTCTCGAATATACTGCATCGGACGAACAAGCTTATTTGACAACTTTCACACCTTACGAGAATTGAAATGACTGACCTTGTAAAAATGGGACAACAGGCGAAAGCGGCGGGGCGCATCCTCGCAACGCTTTCCACCGAACAGAAAAATCTTGCGCTGCACGCCATTGCCGATCGACTTGACGAGTGCGCCGACTACGTGATGGCGGAAAACGCGCTGGACGTGGCCGATGCACAAGCGGCTGGCATTGCAGAATCATTTATTGCCCGCTTACGCTTAGACAAGAAGGCGATGGCAAATTTATCACGCGATGTGCGCAACGTGGCGCTTTTGCCCGATCCAGTCGGCCGCGCAATTGAAAGCCGCACGCTGCCCAACGGCATCCAGCTAACGCGGCGACGCATCCCGATTGGCGTGATTGGCGTGATTTATGAGTCTCGGCCGAATGTCACAATCGACATCGCCTCGCTTTGTCTCAAGACAGGCAACGCCTCGATTTTGCGCGGTGGCAAAGAGACGCTGCGTAGCAACATTGCCCTGATTAAAGTCATTCAAGACGCGCTACGCTCAGTTGATTTGCCGGGCGAAGCGGTACAGTACATCGACAATCCAGATCGCGCGTTGGTTAAACAGTTCCTCACGCTCGATCAGTACATCGACATGATTATCCCGCGCGGCGGTCACGGGTTGCACATGCTCTGCAAAAACGAGAGCAACATCCCCGTTGTGACGGGCGGCATTGGAATTGTGCATATTTTTGTTGACGAATCGGCCGATTTCACCACCTCCCTCGACATCATCGAAAACTGTAAAATTCAGAAGCCCAGCGCCTGCAACGCACTTGACACGCTGCTCGTCCACCAAAACGTCGCGGGCGCGTTTATCCCGCAAGTCGTGAAACGCATGTCGGGTGTCAACGTCGCCATTCGCGCCGATGAAGCCGCGATGAGCATGATCAACGGCATCGCCAAAAATGCAGACGTGCAGCCCGCTGCGGAAGATGCATGGGACACCGAATGGCTCGGTCACACGATGGGCATCAAGGTTGTCTCTGGCGTTGATGAAGCGATCGACCACGTGCAGGCGCACAGCATGGAGCACACCGACGCGATCATGACGAACAACTGGTCAAACGCGACCAAATTTATCGACGAAATCAGTTCATGCGTCGTGATGGTCAACGCCGACCCGCGTTTTAACGATGGCGCACAGTTCGGCCTTGGCGCAGAAGTCGCCATCAGCACGCAAAAACTGCACGCTCGCGGCCCGATGGGACTTGACGAGCTAACCACTTACAAGTGGATCGCCATCGGCAACGGACACGTGCGACCCTAAACTATAACAATCCGACGGTGACTATCATTGCCTATATTTGACTCACTAGCTAAGTCTGATTGGGCAGTGACCGTCACCACCGCATAATCAACCTCATGACACAACTCGAACAAGCGATAGCAATCGCGGTTAACGCACACGCAGGACAAATTCAGAAGAACGGTGACCCTTACATCCTGCATCCGCTGCATTTAATGATGCAGATGGACACCGAAGCAGAACGCATCACGGCCGTGCTGCACGATGTGGTTGAGGACACCGAATGGTCGCTGGCTGATTTGCAGGCGGAGGGTTTTCCTGATGAGGTACTCGTTGCGATTGCGTTGTTGACCCGCCAAACAGGCATGACCTATGAGGAGTTCATTGAAGAAATTGTGCCACATCCGCTGGCCCGTAAGGTCAAAATAGCCGATGTGACGCACAATCTCGACACGCGCCGCCTCCCGTCAATTGCGCTCAAAGATTTAGACCGTCTTATCCAATATCACGCCGCTCTCGCCCGTTTACAATCGCCAGATTAACAACGAGTAGAATCGCCCCAGCAAATCGGCCGCATCCTTCCTTCTGCCACAAACTGACGTCATAATGCCTTTATGACGATTCAGATGCCTCAATTTCCACAAGCGAATTCTCAACCAGAGCCAGACGTTGAGCGTATCGACCGTGTGCGTTATTCACGGACCACTTTCTTTTTTGCCCGTGTCATTTTAAGCATCATTTTTTGGGATTTACTAATCGGCCGAATCCCCTTCCTTGGCCGTATTCCTCGCAGAAATCGTTCCCATCGCCTGCGCCTCGTCGCCCGCCGCTTTCGCGTGATCGCGGCCGATATGGGAGGCGTCATGATCAAACTGGGCCAGTTCCTCAGCGCCCGCGTTGACGTCTTGCCGCCTGAAATTATCGAGGAACTGCTGGGATTGCAGGACGAAGTTCCACCCGTTGACCAAACAGAAGTTGACGAGGCGCTCACACGCGAGCTGGGCAATCCGCTCGACATCTTTGCCGAAATCGAGAAAGAGGTGATGGGCGCGGCCTCGCTGGGCCAAACCTATCGCGCATGGTTGCGTACCCCTGAACCCAATTCACCAAGCATTCCCGTTGTAATCAAAGTTCAGCGCCCCAATATCGAGTCACTTGTCTATACCGATTTAGCTGCGTTGCGTGTGGTTGCTAAATGGATTATGCGGTATCGGCCGATTAGCTCCCGCGCCGATGTGCCAGCGCTGATGGAAGAATTCGCCGTCACGCTGTGGGAAGAACTCGATTACAAATCTGAGGTCAAAAATGCCGCCCAGTTTGCCGAGATGTTTGAGGGGTACGAAGGGCTGCACACGCCTAAATTTTATGAAGAACACTGCACCGATCGCGTGCTGGTGATGGAAAATGTCGAAGGGTTGAAACTAACCGAACTCGACCGCATCCGCGAAATTGGCATCGATCCACATCAAGTTGCCGATCGTCTGGTCGATGCCTATTTCTCACAGGTGTTTGAAAAGTCGTTTTTTCACGCAGATCCGCACCCTGGCAATCTGTTTTTGCGCGAGCGGCCTGATAAACCACGGGCAGACGGCGAACCGATGCCGTTTGATTTGATTTTTATCGATTTTGGCATGATGGGGCGTGTTTCGGCCGAAACGCGCAACCTCCTCCAACAAGTCCTCATCTCCGTCACCACTCGCAACGCACGCGGCCTCACCAAAGCATACGACGAGCTTGGTTTTTTCCTACAGGACGCCGACCTCGAACGCATTGCCGAAGCGCAGGAGAAGATTCTCAATCAAGTTTGGGGCCGCGACCTCGCCGATTTGGCAAACCCCGACATGGGCGAGATTCAGGAGCTGGGGTCTGAATTCAAAGATTTACTCTTTGACTTCCCGTTCCAAGTCCCTCAAAACTTCATCTATCTGGGTCGCGCTCTAGGGATGCTGTCTGGGTTGTCGTCCATGCTCAACCCAACCATTAACCCTTGGTTCTACATTGAGGATTATGGACAGCGCATGTTGCGCAGTCGCGAAACACGACAGGCGACAGGCGATTATCTGCTCAAAACGGCGCGTGAATACGCGCAAATTCCTGGTCAAGTCAAACACGTTTTGGGCGAGATCGAACGCGGCAAGCTCAAACTCCAAGTCAAGCCCGATCGCAAGCTAGAGCAGCAGCTCGACCGCTTGGAAAAGCGAGGCAAACAACTCAACACAACAGTTGTCACTGCCGCGCTGCTCATTTGCGGAACAATCCTGTACGTCAGCGCCGAACCGCGTCTTGCTTCAATTTTCTGGACCCTTTCGGGGACGATCTATCTATGGTCTGGATGGAGGAACTTGTAGAAAGAGGGGGATTGGTAATCGGTTATCGGTTATCCGTTATCCGTTATCCGTTATCCGTTATCCGTTATCCGTTATCCGTTATC
>JBMZDF010000211.1:0-9604 GCA_049614105.1 Promineifilaceae bacterium (SeqCode) | reverse complement strand
CCTTTTTTGATCGCGCCAAAGCGGTTATGCCAAACGGCGTTAGTTCAAACTATCGTTATGTCTCTGATGAGGAGACGCTGGTTGTTGCGGATGCCAAAGGCGGTCATATCTACGATTTTGATGGGAAGGCGTTTATCGACTATCGTCTCGGCTGGGGGCCTGTCATCATCGGTCACGCGGACGAGTTTGTCAACGCTCGTGTCAAAGAGGCGATTGATCACGGCATTACCTTTGCCGGCACGCAAAAATATGAGGTTAGCGCGGCCGAACGGGTTGTGGCAATGTGTCCCGGCGTTGAGATGGTGCGTTTTGTCAATACGGGAACGGAAGCGACAATGCACGCTATTCGGCTGGCGCGTGGCTACACGGGACGCGACATAGTGCTGAAATTTGAGGGGTCTTATCACGGGGCGCACGATCATGTTTTGTGGTCAACCTTTGGCGCAAACCCTGAGAATGCTGGCGACCGAATTCGGCCGATAGCGCACAAAGAAAGCCTTGGCGTTCCTGAAGCGCTGCGCGAATTGATCCAAATTTGCCCTTGGAACGACAAAGAAGTGTTAGGCGACATTCTGCACGAAAAAGGGGAACAGATCGCCTGCGTGATTATGGAACCCTATTTGGGCAACGCAAACGCGCTAACACCTGACGCGGGGTATCTTGAATTTGTGCGCGAACAGTGCGACCAGCACGGCATCGTTCTCATTTTTGACGAGGTGAAAACAGGCTTCCGCGTTGCGCCTGGCGGCATTCGTGAGGCAACGGGCGTCATTCCCGACTTATCAACCTATGCCAAGGCGCTTGGCAACGGCTACCCGATTGCGGCGATTGGTGGACATCGCAAAATTATGTCGATGCTTGCGCCAAAAAAGGTATTCCAAGGTGGCACTTACTCTGGCAATGCGGTCTCGACTGCAGCGGCCGATGCGACGCTTGAGCTGCTGCAAACGGGTGCATTTGACCGCATCAACCAAATTGGCAGCGCGATCATGGCGGGTCTTGGCGAGATTTGTACCCGTCACGGCGTATCGCATTTCATCAACGGCACGCCGGGCATGTTTGGCATCTGTTTTGCCGAAACACAGCCGCGTGATTGGCGTGAGCTGCTAACCAAGTGCAACTGGGACTTGTCAGCCAGCGTCTATGGGCATTTGGCAGACAACGGCGTGATGCCCGAACCGGGCGGCACAGAACCGTTCTTTATTTGCGCCAGCCATACAAGCGAAGACGTAGAAAAAACGCTGCACTACTTTGAAGAAGGGCTAAAACTAGCGATTGCTTAAGCATATGAGCACAAAACAGACCACAAAACGGAAACGACGATCTGGCGGCGGACGAGCAGGCCGTCTTGCGCTACGTGAAGCAGCAGCGGGCAAAAGCCCCGTGCGGGCAGGCTTGCTAGGCGGGCAATACAAACCGCTCTCAGATGCAGACCTGACGAAAATCCACCATGCGGCGCTTGAAATTCTGGAAACGATCGGGATTGCCGATCCGACGCCAGAGGTCATTGAGATTGCAACGGCGGCAGGCTGCACCATCAGCGAACATGGGCGGCTGTGCTATCCGCGCCAACTGGTTGAGGACATGATCGCCTGTGCGGCACGCGAGTACACCGTTTACAGCCGCAGCAGCCAGCATGCAGATATACATGTGGGCGGCTATCATGTTAATTATGCGTCGAGCGGTGAAGCGGTACGCATGTACAACTCAAAAACACGCCGCTATCGGCCGTCAACCATTGCCGATTTGTATGATTGTGGCCGACTAATCGACACGCTCGACAATATTCACCAATTTGGGCAAACGGTTGTACCGACCGAACTATCCGATCTGTACATTCATGATTTGAATGTGGCTTACGTGGCGGCGGTCTCTACAGAAAAGCCCTGCGAAATGACGTTCAACTCAGTCGACAACATCGCCCCCGCCATCGAACTATTCGATATGGTGCTAGGCGGCGCGGGTCGTTTTGCAGAGCGCCCATTTCTCAGTTTTGGTGGCTGTCCAATCGTGTCGCCGCTCAAATGGGGTGAGGAAAATCTCAACGTACTGGTTGAGACAAGCCGCTTGGGACTGATTAACGATATTGCGATTGCGCCACAGGCTGGGGCAACCGCACCCGCCGCGCTGGCTGGTTCGCTGGCGCAGGTTGTGGCGGAAGGGTTGGCCTGTCTCGCCTTGGTCAACATTATCAGGCCGGGTTGCCCAATGACCTTTGCGATTTGGCCCTTTGTGTCTGATTTGCGAACGGGGGCGTTTACTGGCGGCAGCGGCGAAGAAGCGTTGGTGATGGCTTGTTGTGCGCAGCTCGGCCGATTTTATGACCTCCCTACCAGCGTTGCGGCCTCTATGACCGACTCAAAAATGCCTGACGCACAGGCTGGCTATGAAAAAGGCATCACGTCTGTCACGGCTGGCTTGGCAGGCGCAAATCGCATTCTGGAATCAGCAGGGATGCTGGGCAGTTTGTTGGGCTGTAGTTTGGAAGCGCTCGTAATTGACAACGACATGCTGGGGTCGGCGCAGCGCGTGCTAGCAGGGTTGGAAGTCAACGACGAAACGCTCTCAATCGATGTCATTCGTGCAGCGGCGCTGGGTCCCGGCCATTTCTTGGGTCAGCCACAAACGCTTGCGCGAATGGAAACCGATTTTCTGTATCCTAAGCTGGCCGATCGAAACGGGCTGGGCGTGTGGGAGGCAGAGGGTGCAACGAGTATGCTGGAACGTGCGCAGGTGCATGTGCGTCAGGTGATGACGACGCATTATCCGTCTCATATCGGCCGAAAAACAGACGACGCTATCCGCGCCAAGTTCCCGATCCAGCTATCCCGCGAAGATATGCTGGCAGGCAATCCGCGCTGGCACTAATAGACCAAGGGAAAATCGTAAATCTTGATAGTACCCTAGGGCTGATCTAGAATGAATGCTATGAAAAATAGCATTCAGCGTGAAACAAGCTACTACTTGCTTTTTGCAACAATGGGGATGTTTGCCGTTATGTTGCTAGTTGGCAGCTATTGGATGTTGCTGCCGCGTGCCAATTTGCCCATCTCTATCGGAACAATTGAGCAATACCCACCCAGTGATACCCCTTACAAGCTTACGGGGGTCGCTGGCTGGCTTGTCAACATCGATGGCGAATTCTCCATCTTCCACAACTTATCGACCTACCAATCTGAAAAAGCGCTCTCCACACAGCGATTTTGCCCATATGCTTGGAACATAGCGAACATGCGGTTTGAAGATCCGTGCTGGGGAAGCAAATATTGGCTCGACGGCACGGTAATTGACGCACCCGCGACGCGCGATTTAGATCAATATCGATTCAAGATTAGACGTGGGGAAATCTTTGTTGAGGCACACCAACTTGTCATTGGAACCTGTCGTGTCTTGCCTACAAATAAGAACGGCTATAATCCGTGGCTGGAACTGCATCCACCGCCAGCTTGTGATAACCACTTGCAGGAATGATGTGCAATGACGAATAGGTATCATCTGACACCCTTCGGCAAGCTCAGGGTGCGTAAATCTTAATCCACCGCCAGCTTGTGACGACCACTTGCAGGAACGATGCATAATGACAAAAGGTATTATCACACCCTTTGACAAGCTCAGGGTGCGTAAATTCTAGGGAATAAAGTGCAATGATAAAACAGATATTGATATGCTTGACGATTGTTTTCTTGTTAATGGGATGTAGCGAAGCGGCCAGCGACAGTTCGCCTGAATACAATGCGAACAACTTGGCCGATCTTTGCAACAACGAATTTGACGTGTCCGAAACAGAACGCCCTGCGACATTCACCGCCAAAGGGGAATACGCGGTTATGCGCGGCTTGATCGGCTCAGACACACCCAATCGCGTCGCCAATTTGCTTGATGAGCATCCAGATGTCAAGACGATCGTTATTGCGTATGCACCTGGCTCGGAAGATGATGAATCCAATTTGGAAGCCTCGCTTATGATTCACAAGGCGGGGCTGGATACCTGCGTGCCACCTGGGGGCGAGATTAATTCGGGCGGCGTTGATCTGTTTTTGGCAGGCAACGAGCGTTGGCTAGCGGATGATACTTGGGTGGGTGTACACGCATGGGCAAGTGATGAGTACACGGCGACCGATATTCCTAAGGACGACCCTGAACACCAATCTTATCTTGACTATTATGAGGCGATTGGCGTGAATGAGGACTTTTATTGGTACACGCTTCAGGCTGCGCCAGCTAAAGATATTCACAACATGAGTTCGGCCGAACGTGAACAATACGGCATGGAAACGGACTAAAAGAAGGGTAAAGGATGAAAGTATTAGACGGATTTCGGATGCTGGACTTGACCCACATGCTAAGCGGGCCTTATGCGGGCATGATTTTGGCTGATTTGGGGGTTGAAGCGATCAAGATTGAGCCGCCGTTGCGTGGGGAAATGACGCGGCGGCTGCTGGCGAACGATCCGAAAAATAGCCTGCACGGGATGGGGGCTTACTTTCTGACGCTCAATCGTAACAAGAAAAGCGTGACGCTCAACCTCAAGTCTGAGGAAGGGTTGAAGCTGTTTTATGAGCTGGTGAAATCGGCCGATATTGTACTCAACAACTTTAGCGCAGGCGTCACCAAACGGCTTAAAATCGACTACGACACCCTCGCCCAAATCAATCCGCGCATCGTCACCTGCACCGTCAGCGGCTACGGCGAAACAGGCCCCGACACGATGCGCCCCGCCTTTGACCTTGCCGCACAGGCGATGGGCGGCGGCATGAGCATCACAGGCCAACGCAGCAGCCCGCCCACCCGCGCAGGCATCCCGATTGGCGATTTAGGCGGCGGCATGATGGGCGTCATCGGCATTTTGTCGGCACTGCTGGCGCGTCAGCAAACGGGACGCGGGCAACACGTTGACATTTCAATGCTTGACGTGCAAACAAGCATGCTCAACTACATGGCAACCATGCATTTGTTGTCAGGCGACATCCCCGGACGCATCGGCAGCGGTCATTTTGTCCACATTCCCTACGACACCTTCCCCGCCCGTGACGGGCATATCATCGTGGCGGTGGTCACCGACGCGGCGTGGGCAAACCTGATGGGCATTTTAGACGCGCCCGATTTGGACACCGAAGAAAACAAGGGGCAACCTGGACGCTGGCACAACCAGCACGTGATTAATGCACGGCTGAGCGAAATTTTCCAAACGGCCCCACAGGCGCATTGGGTCGAACAGCTAACCGCAGCACGAATCCCCTGCGCCCCTGTCAATAATCTGGCACAAGCATTCGCCGAGCCGCAAACAAATGCACGCGAGATGATTGTTGAGGTCGCGCATTCGCAGGGCGGCAACGTCAAAATGCCTGGCAACCCGATCAAGCTATCGGCACATGATGATAGCTACAGTTCGCCGCCGCTGCTTGGCGAGCATACAGATGAGATTTTGACTGAATTGGCGGGGTTGACGGTGGCTGACATCGGCCGATTGCGCGAAAAAGGGGCTATTTAAGCGAAATAAAGACTAGAGCGTAAATAATGCGTTAACCACAACTTCACAATTTCTACACGACGTGCCGCTAGGATTGGATAAACCAATACGAGAGGTACAAAATGGAATTTCTAAGAATTTTGCTTATGATTGGACACATTGTCGGGGTTGCTGTCGGAGCAGGCGGCGCAACGATGAGTGATGTTCTTTTTATTACCAGTCTGCGGGACAACCGCATTGACCATTCCGAACTGAGATTGTTGAAAATGGCGTCGCAAATTGTCACCATCGGCATGGTGCTGCTGGCGATTACGGGCGCAGGATTTTTGCTGACGGGCAGCCCGCCCAGCCCGCGCTTTTGGGCAAAGATGACCATTGTGTCGATCGCTTCGATCAATGGGTTCATCATGCATCGCAAGCTGTTCCCGATTTTCGAGACGTGCGCGAAAGAGGGGATTGCGGTGGGATCGGCCGATTTTGTCAAACACGCCCCGCTGATGATTGTGGCCGGCCCCGTCTCCGCCATCTCATGGTATGCCGCGATTGTGCTCGGCATCTGGCGCACCGCCCCTTTTACCTACCTGCAATTTATGACGATTTACGGCTTGTTGATTACGGCAACAATTGCGATTTCGACCGTTGCTGTGCAGGTGATGTTGCAGCGGCCTGAGATGGTGAGTCGCTATTTGGGGGTGGCGGGGGAGCATGGAGTTGAGGAGACTGTGCGCGTTGAGTTGGTTAATTCGGCCGAAGGTGTACCCGTTTATGAACAGTAACCACGCCAGTTAGAAGTATTCCCATCTGCTCAAAAGCCCAACAAGTCCCGATTTCTCTAAGGAATCGGGGACACCCCTCACCACGTTGCTCAAAGCATCCCAACACATTTTTCGATCACCCGTTGCGTAAATCCCCCATTAATTCTATACTCCGCTCACGAAGCGGTGAGATGCTTCACTCGTGCATAATAAAATTCCCAGAAGGGATCAAAAGCAGCGTACCTGTATAATAAACCCGTGATTTTCGTCTTATACCGCACCCCGCGCTTCTTTTTATCCCAAATATGGATCTTATTATGCAGAATCACGAAAATATCGCAGAATATCGCCCTAATCTTGGATCATAATTTCGCAAGAGGAATACATGCCACTTTCATTTAATAGCACTGTACACCCGATTGACTTTTCAAAACTGTCAGGCCATGAGTTTGAACGCCTTGTCTTCGCCGTTCTTCTACGAATGTATTCTTGGCATACATTGGACTGGTTCGGACAAACTGGAAGTGATGGTGGACGAGATATTATTGGCACTCGACATAATTACTATGGTAATGAAGAAACAGTAGTCATTGCCTGTGGAAATCTACAAAAGTTTGCCTCTACAAAGGGAACATCAGATATTGATAGTTTGGTTAAGGCGTCCGACAAGCTTCCAACAGAGGTCATTATTGTTGCTGGGGGTCCCGTCAGTGCTGGCATAAAAACCAAGTGTCAAGATCATGCAAAAGATAAAAAAATCTACCAATGCCAAGTGTGGTCAGGTTCAGAGTTTGAAGAGTTCCTTAGGTTTCATGCTTCTAGCGTCCTTGAACGATTTTTTCATGGAGAAAAACTTCCAGATGATTCAGGGGAACTTCGCAAGTTTGTTGCAAAGCTTAATCCGACAACACGAAAGGAAACAGCCAATCTACTAAAGCGATTGTTTGACAGAGCAGCATTTAAAGACCCTGTTCGCACCGAAAGCTCTTTACCTGCATTTAAACAAGCTATAAACGATACCATTAACGCCCTTAACACAGGTATATGGCGCGATAGAGAAGGGGCACAAATTTCAAGGATCCCGTCTAGACATGATATACCAGACACAAAAGTTCAAGACGAATTGGCTGAATGTGTTGATTATCTGCGTCGATTGAGAATAGCCTTTGATGATGGTCTCAGGAACCGAACAATTAAGCCATGCGGCTGCAATCAGCTTGATTGCCCAGTGTACATAATCGAGCCAGAGGCTATTATTGTTCTTGAAGAAGTCCGAACCGAGGCGATTAATTCGTTGAATGCGGCAGCAAGCCAGCTTCAAGCTTACAGTGGGTGAGTTTGCTTTCAGAGTACAATCTTCAAGGGGAAAATGTGCTTATCAACCAAATTAGTTTCTAGATAGATCGGGGGTCTTTTCTCTACCCTCCAAATGAATAATATGACAGATATTGCAGACTATATTGCCTGAATGCCAAAGGCTGAACTCTATGTTCATATTGAAGGGGCGATTGAAGCCCAGACTTTGTTTTTATTTCGCGAAGACAATATCCAAATCGAATCAGCCACCTTGCATCTAGCTGATGAGAGCACCGCTTTGTATGAGCATTAACAATAAACGCTAAAATCTAGACAAACGAACAGGGGAGGCAATCCGTTCTTCCCCTCTTTGGATAGTTCCTATCAATTTCTAAACAACCAACATGATCTAACTTCCCCACTTTATCTAATCCTCATTTTTATATTCACAGCAAGTTTAAGCTCCTAACATATCGATCCCAAAGCCAGTTTATATCAAGTTTCAGAACCGCGAAAGACCCTGTTATCCAGAGGTCATGTTCCCCAAAATCGTAGCATTTGTGCCAAGTCTGCAACGCATCTTTATAGTTTGATTTGCTTGAGTCACTTACCAAACTAAATCTAATAGCACCCCTCTCATTAATCAATCATTGACAAACTGCTTATTAATTCTATACTGTGTCAACGAGGCGTTAAAATGCTTCATCGTGCAGTAAGAAAATCTTTGAATTGGGATCTAAAAACCGCATATGTATCTAAACTTCGCAACCATCATTTGATGCTGCGTTGAGTGTTTGCTCTCCTCTGTTGGCCCCTAAAGGGGAGATGTTATCCTGAAAGAATGTCGTATCTACGCCGTCTATCATGCCAGTAATTGGATAAAACGATACTGTACACGTGCCACAGTACATCCCTAGTATTCGGCCGAAAGTCGAATATTCAACAATTTAATATAGGAGCAAGTTATGATTCATGAGTTTGATGCACAGAAAGAACAAGTCATCCCAAATGTTGAAGGGAAAATTGTGTTTGAAAAGCAATTTGATCTATCAATCCCTGAACCAGTAGATGTTGAGAAGCTCTGTCTTGACAAGGGTTGGGTGACGTTAATTGAAGGTGAAAATACAGGTGGCATCTATTCATATCAGCCCCCCATGTCGAAACTAATCTATGCCGCAAAGGCAATGGTTCGAGAAATCGCTGAAAGACATGGATTTGAGGAGCATACATTCCCACGCCATTACAACCGATCGGATTTACACGCATTTGGTTGGATTGAACACGATCACTTAAGCAGAGAGCTTATGGTGACAACTCCACTAAACACCAGTGAGGGCAGAACCAATCATGAGCTTTTATCAGACCCTGTACAGTGCTTAGGGTTCTACACCACCTTACGCGAGGTACAGTGTCGAAACGGCGGAAATTTACCATCAAAGCTGTTCGATCAAGGTTTTTTTGGTGTCTATGAAGATCAGGGTGGATGGACACTTCGAAATGAGATTAAAGCCAGACTACAAAAGGGATGGTCAACGGCATTCGAGTTTTCAGGCGCAGAAATTGTGTTTGCTGGCTATGAAAATGATGTATACGCCATCAGATGGCGGATGCTTCTCGCAATGCTTAGCTTAATGGATGAACTCCAGCTAACATATCGTGTTGTAACCAGCGGGTCTTGCGCTAGAGATGAATCCTCTCCCGATTTAATTGGCAAGGAAATGAGAATGTACGAAATACCAACCCTAGATGTAGAATTGTACATTCCCCAGTATGCAAACACAGATAAATCACCATGGATAGAGATTGGAGGGGGTGATGTGGCTGGAACACGCCTTGTTGACAACTTCAACCTGAAAACCCTAAATGGAAATGCGTTGTTTAGCGGTTGCCAAGGTTTCGGCTGGCAACGTTTTTGTCTAGGACTTCTATCGCAAAAAGGCCTTGATCCCAGCAATTGGTCAACCGCCATTACTCAGTATTATGGTTCAACCGTGCCACAGAGTATGATAGGTGAGCTAATGCTATCCTTATAAAGGATACTTGAGTAAAATTGCAAGTGGCGCTTTGCAAAAACAGCTAATTG
>JBMZDF010000210.1:0-9622 GCA_049614105.1 Promineifilaceae bacterium (SeqCode) | reverse complement strand
TGCAACTGGTGCTGCAAGCTTCTAAATTGTCGGTCCAACGTGCTGAAAAGTGGCTTGATAGGGCGCAATTTTTACTTGATCGGTTTGATGAAACGATTGACAGCTATACCCGAGCGGCTGCGAATGAAGCGTGGATTCAGAATGGACGCGCACAATATGTTGTTTATGGACACACGCATGGGCAAAAAATTGTGCCGTTAGATCGGCAAGTTGATGGAGATAAGGATAAACGCTTTTTCTATTTTAATTCTGGCACATGGAAGAAGCTGCACGAGCGGATCGCTTTTGTGGGACAAAACAAAGGATTGCCTTTTGTTGACTTCTCAGTGATGTGCTATCTCGCGTTTTTTAAGGATAATGAGCGCAGTGGACGCCCCTTTGAGACCTGGATGGGAACGCTAGCAAATAGAAATGGTTGAGGATGCAGAGGGCGAGTTTTCGGCCGAAAATGAAACCACGGTTTACAGATCAGATTTTGTTTGAATAAAGGGGAGAGAGGAGGGGGGAAATTCGGCCGAAATCTTTGAGTCGGAAATTCGGCCGAAAACGTATTCTGAGGTGTGATTAACGGCCGAACATGCCACCAACCATACCGCCCAAACCACCGCCGCCACCTTCTAGCAACGAATCAATTTGACCTGCCAAAGGTGCTGGCGCTTTGCTTTTGATAAATTCAACAGCCGCCTCAGCCGCTTGTCGTGCTTGTGCTTCTGGAATGCCAGCTTTTTCTGAGATCATTTTGACTAATTCGTCCATGTCGTAACTCCAATTATCTTGTGCTGCGTTGTGACGCCTCATGTAGAAATAAATCTATTTTGGGCGCGTCAACGGTTGCCAGCGACGTTTGTTTTAATGTTTTAATTTAAGTTCAAGCAGGCGTTTGTCGTGTCAACATCGGCTGTCTGAACTACTCAATTAGAACCGCACTTTGCTTTTTCGTCACATTTCAATTTGTGCCAGCTTGTGCCAAGCGCCCAAATGTGACGATTGCCCATTGCTGCTGGCCAAATCAGCCAAAATATCTTTGACATAATCGGGCTTGCGCATGCCGACCAGCACGCTTGTGACGCCTGATGTGCTGCGTAAGGCGCGAATCGCAGTTTGGCTGAGGGTGTTTGACAGCCATTCAGGTTCGGCCGATTCAACCGCCTGTCGTAATTTCCACACCTTCTTTTCTGCCATCCCACCAAAGACGCCGCCAATGACTCGAAAAACGACATTAACCGCACCAATGTAGGCGCTTAGCCAGTCGACATGTTCTGCTGGCAGATTCCCCGGTTTGGAAAGAAAGTCACGGGCTGCGTTCAAACGCGGCAGCAAAAAGCTTGAGACCATTTGCTCCCATTGGTGATACGTGCCTAAAGTAAACCATTTCCCCTGTAGCGTTTGCCCAGCCATGATGTACTGTCCTAAACGACTTAACACCTGTGGCGAATGTGGCAGCGTGGGCAGGATCTGCTGTTGGAATAATTGTTCAAGGCGGACGACATCGTTGAGCGCATCATCCACATCTGCCACCGTTGCCGACTCAAACGGTGGGGCGTCGGCTAAGCGTGTGAGAGTGTTGCCGATGACGGCGTTGAGCGGCCGATTGATCAGCACGGCCAACCCTTTTGATTTCGCATAAGCTAGCACGGATTGCCCGTTGGGTTGATTAGGGGTTGTTGCCGCCTCTGTTTCGATCAAATTCATTGGCAACTGCACAACACGAAAATGATGATCAGGGCTAATTGATTCAGCAATTTCCCAGATTCGTTGTAGCTCTGTGAATTGCACATCATCGCTTGATGAGACAAAGGTGTTTGAACTGATGCCGTAACAGCCAATTGTCCCTCTGGCCACCTCTTCTTCTAATTTGATAAATGCGCGTCGAATCCGATCGTAATAGATGTCTCGCACAATGTTCAGCGGCGCGTTTCTTTCTTTAGCCCAGCCTAGATAATATTCGGGGTTGTGTAGCAGATACACATCGATCGAATCTAATCCAAGGCGTTCTAGGCTGCGAGTTAACTGATCTTCGATGAAGCGAGGATGAATACAATGCTCTAAATTAGGGCTGTGTTCTACCAGCTCAGGCCAGGGGCGTCCTTCAGTTTTGCGCTGTTGGCTCATTGTATAGTTGCTGCCCTGTAGATAACCTGTTTTGGAGACAACAACAAGCGCTTCGCGACTAACGCCGCCCCCTAGAATTGACTGGGCAAGCACGCGACCAATCAATTGCTCTGAACCACCATCGCCATAGTTAGAACTCGTATCGATCAAGTTAATGCCGCTTGTAATCGATTGTTGTAAGGCAAAGTGATGATTATGAATCGCTGGGTCGATGCGATAGCTTCCAAACCCAACTTGGCTGACATGCAGCCCTGTTTTACCTAAACATTGAAATTTGTGTTGTGGGAAGTTTTGAGAATATTTTTGGGTAGCTTCGGTCGTTGCTTTTCCAGAAATCATGGAAGACTCCATCGACGACTGCATACCAGATCATGCATTGGCTGCGTCGATGTTCGAATACTGCTGGTTTGAATGTGAGTATGGCCCTGTGGTCTATCATGGCACAAACCATTTCCTCGAATGATTATTGGTGCTCAAATAGACTGAAAGGCGCGTGAATATTAGTGGGCTAAAGCATGTATGAGGCGTTCAACTTGCTTTTGGATAGCTTGAACCTGTAGGTGTAGCTGGTGTTTTTCGGCCGAATTTATCCCTTCTGTTGCCGAATCACCCACCTCACGTTCTAGCTGGCTTAACACTTTTGTGACTTGCGCAAGCTGCTTTGAGTACCGATCCTGTCTTAACGCCACTTCAGACTTGCGAACTTTATCATCGCCTGTCTGTACAGCCTTGATCGCATCCGCTACATTTTTGACGCCAGTACGTTTGATATAGTCAGCGACGCGCTTTGTCTCAGCTTGTGACAGCGTGCCGTTGACCACTCTTGCACGATGCAATGCCCGCTGCTGCCGCTGATCCAGCTTGCTAAATACACGTGTGTCACGTTCGCTCAGAACACCATCTCTAATCGACTGCTGAATTTCTTCTGGAAGGGTCAACAGCTTGATGAGCTGGTTGACCCGTTGGCGCGAGTAGCCAATCCGTTCAGCCACTTTAGACATCGTCATTTTGCTTGACCACGGTGTCTGATTCTTCTCTGCTTTGGCGTTGAACTCTTCCTGCATCATGTCGTGCAGTTTAGACAAGCCTGCTGCGCGGTCGATGTCGTTTAGATCTTCGCGCTGAATGTTTTCAACAAGCTGGCGTACAAAACGTGTCACTTCATCATAGTCACGACGTTTGATAATCGCTGGAATGTTTGTTTTTTCGGCTATGTGCGAGGCTCGCCAGCGACGTTCGCCGTGGATGATGCGATATTGATTTCGGCCGATTTGCACCACTTCGATCGGCTGAATGACCCCGTTATGCTTGATACTTTTGGCGAGGTCTTTTAGTGATTCATCTTGGAATGCGGTGCGCGGCTGAGCGGGGTCAGGCTCAATATGACTCAATAGTAACAATTTAAGCTGCCCCACATTATCTAGGATCTGAGCATTTTTTGCGCCAAACAACGCCTCAAGATCCCCTTGCCTTGGCTTTGCTTTTTTTGCTGAAAGGTCGATCGAGCTACGCTTTCTAGGCATCCGCCACAATCTCCTGTGCTATAGCGATATACGCCTGTGCTCCCTGTGACTTGGGTTCATAATGAATCACGCTTTTGCCAGCGACAGCACTTTCAGCAAATCGTACCGAACGTTTGATAATAGGATTAAATATTCGATGCTCTGCGCCCATCTGATTCTGCACCGCTTGCATGACTTCTCTGGTAATCAGCGTGCGTGTGTCGGCCATTGTCAAAATGATTCCGACCACTTCAAGCCCTGGGTTTAACCGCTTGCGCTTGATTGTCTCAATTGTAGAGAGAATCATGTTCGCCCCACGTGCCGCCAGATACTCCGTTTGGATTGGGATGATGACCCCGTCCGCTACCGTTAGTGCATTTACAACGAGTAACCCAAGTGAAGGATTACAGTCGATGAGAATAAAATCGTAGTAACTGGCGACAGGGTCGAGCACTGTTTCTAGTACACGTTCGCGGCTAAGTGTATTGATTAGATTGAGTTCGATCAGGCTAAGCTCTGGCTGCGCAGGCAACAAATGGAAGCCTTCCGCTGTTTCATAAATTGCGCGAGCAACGTTTGGTTCCTCGCCATCGATCTCATCTTTCAATACATTATATATGCTGGGGCTAATGTCTTCTGGATCAAAGCCTATATGCTCTGTCAGATTTCCCTGTGGGTCGAGGTCAACCGCTAATACTCGTTTACCTTCGGCCGCTAAAGCAGCTGCAAGATTGATTGTTGTGGTTGTTTTCCCAACACCACCTTTTTGCATTGCAATCGTAATGATTTTGCCCATAAAATTTGACTCAATTTTTGTAATCGAAAACTGAAATAGTGTTACGCTTCTTCTGGGTCGAAAGATAACATGAAGGTGGTCAGACGTCAAAGTGTCAACCACGGTTGACACTTTTGGGCTAAGGTGTCCTGTCTAAAGCTGTGGCGTGTCGTCCCATGATCACATAAAATGCGCTTAGGAGTTAAAAACCTAAATGTTGTACGGTCCCTCACTACAACATTTCTACGAATTATGAACCAAGTAAAGATTGAACAAGCGCCCCCTCTTATTTGTTACAACCCTGCGACTGGGCAGGAAATCGGCCGAATTCCGCAAGCCACAGCGGCCGAAATTGATCAAGCCTATGTAGAACTGCACGAGGCCAACTCGCTTTGGTCAACCATGCCCACCCGCGAACGGGTTACCATTTTGCGCAAGATGCAATATGAGTTGGTTGACGCAGTTGACGAGATCACCACCGTGATTAATAAAGATACAGGCAAATCTCGTCAGGACGCACTGATCGAGCTGTATATCACGTTGGATAATCTTCAGTTAACGCTCAAACATGCAGAGAAGCTACTTGCGCGGCGCAAAGTTTCGTCGGGAACCTATCTTGCTAAATCTTGTTATGTTGAACAACGCCCTTACGGCACGATAGCGATTATCAGCCCTTGGAACTATCCGTTTATGCTTGCGATGCAGCCTGTCCTAACGGCGCTTGCCGCAGGCAACACTGTGATCTTGAAACCGTCAGAAGTAACAGGGGTCACAGGAAAGCTGATGGCAAAATTGTTTCAACGGGTTCCAGAGCTTGCGCCATTTGTGCGTGTGCTGCACGGAGACGGCCGAGTTGGTGCAGCCATCGTTGAGGGTAAACCAGACCTGATTTATTTGACAGGATCGACACGTACTGGCAAATTGATCGCTAAGGCGGCGGCCGAAAACTTGATCCCCACTATTTTTGAACTAGGCGGGAAAGATCCCATGATCGTGCTTGAGGGGGCTGATCTGGATGCCGCAGCCAAGTGGGGTATTTGGGGAGCGACCACCAATGCGGGACAAGCCTGTACCAGCGTCGAACGGACTTATGTTGTGGATGCTGTCTACGACCAATTTGTTGAAAAGGTTGTTGAGCAAGCCCGCCTGTTGCGAATTGGCTATTCTGATGAAGTCAAAGACATGAATCATTACGGGCCTTTGTCTAGCGAACGTCAAGCCACCATTGTTGAAGAACAAATTGATGATGCTTTGGAAAAAGGCGCACAGCTTTTGACTGGCGCACGTCGCCAAGAGCTAATGATGCAACCCACGATTTTGGTTGACGTTGATCCATCCATGAAGGTGCTACAAAATGAAACCTTTGGCCCTGTCATGCCCATTGTTCGAGTGCGTGATGAGGATGATGCAATTGCGCGTGCCAACACCAGTGAGTTTGGTCTGAGTGCTTATGTGTGGGGCAAGTTGAATCACGTGAAGCGTGTGTTGCCAAAGCTGGAGGCTGGCACAGTTGTTGCAAATGATGTGGTTGCCCATTTTGCGGTTCCCTCGCTGCCCTTTGGCGGATTGAAAAAATCGGGCAATGGTCGCTCGCATGGGGATCAGGATCTGTTGCAATTTACACAAACACAATCGTTTATGGAATCTAGCCCACCCATGTCGCTAGACATTGCGACCCGTCTACGCGAGCCAGGTAACTATCGGCTGGCGGAAGCGGTACTGAAAGCACAGTTTGGTGCAAATGTTCAGCAAAAGCTGACTTCGGCCGATGTGGTACTCAACAGCTATAAAGTACGCACGTTCCTCAGCCAAACATCCGAAACAGCAACTAGTCTATTCAGCACCGTTTCAGACGCCGCTAGCAATCTTTTTAAGCGCAATAAGAATGAATAAAGATAAGGTGACTATCTAGGGACAGGTCAAACTCTCAAAAAGACCCACCTGACATTCTGAAACCCCGTTTGAGAATGTTTTCGCTTCAAAAATTTCTCGGAGATCAATAAAGGACAGCCTAGGCTGTCCTTTATTATTTTGTGAGTAGCTCACAATTTATTCGAGCCTTGAATTGAGATTAGAAACGTAGATCAAGGGCCAAGCGGCTGCAAACCCCATTAACACGATTGGGAATATGAGAGGCAAAAAGCCCTCACCCAGAATGCCAAAAGCGGCCAAGGCAAACAATAGTAGCAAAACAAGCGCGATGCCCACTGTGATCATGGATGCGCGTTTGGCAAGCCGCAGAGACGGCACTTTGTTGCCCAACATCTTGCCGCTATTTCCATGAATCAGGATAGGAATCTCGTTTTGATCGTCATCAAGATAATATGTTGTGTAAACAGGTAACAACAGACTTGTCCAATGATGTTCGCTAAAAGTGGGTGCCCAGTGGAACTGACGGATATGTTGGCCACTTGTTGCGTTCAAACAATCTTTTTCGCAACGTTGCAATGCTTGTGGCTCGACATCTGACCATGCGTCAGTTGCTTCACGGTTGGGCAGGCGAAACAGGACTGATTGGGCATGTTCGGCCGAATCATAAGCCACCGCATCCCAAAATCTAAATTTGCCAAGCGGCTGCACCAATTGGTCATGCTCATCCAGTGCAGGCGCACGCATGTTGTCATAGTGGCGAGTTAACTCACCCACACGCGGCTCCCAATTCACACGCACTTTCCGTTTTTTTGTCGTCTGCCATCCGCTGCCGTTATACGCTTCGGAGTGCGAAATGACTTCATAATCGAATCCCACTTCAGCCTGCCACCGGGTTGACACATCATAATCGACAAGCCAGACGGGCAAATATTGTTTGATCAGGCGTGACTGCAAATTGGCTGGTGTGAGGTCGGTGGGTGTGAATCGGTAGCTGTTGGCAAAGTCGCGAATGGTGCGGGTTAGTTTTTCGGCCGAAACGTCAAACGGCACAACCAGCTCAGGCGCTGGCGTGGGGGGCAATTCATCCGTATGCTCAATCGTTGTCAGCGTGACATCAAGACAATGCGGACAGCGTTGTGTCGCATCGGCCGCTGTTAAAAATGATCGATCGCAAGTTGGGCAAATGGTAGCGTCTAGCTCGACACCATAAAGTTCGGAGAAGTTACGCATCGTTTAATTGTGCCCCCTGAATACTAAGTACTACCCCCAGTATAAGCCCCACCAGCGCCAACATGATCACAAGCCCTGGCCCGCTACTTGAATCACTTGTTTGAACAAAGGTTTGCCACAGCATCGTTAAGAAGGCTAGCAACAAGGGTATGCCTGCAATGAGGGCTATTTTGCGCCAATCGGCCGGACGTTGCCCTGCAACCAAACCCGTCTGCCCGTTGACTAAAAGCTGGTACGGTTCATTATTGTAATGGTAGCTGGCAACATAGACGGGCAAGAGCAGGTAGCGCCACGCCTCTTTGTCAAACTCAACACTCATCGAGAAATTACGCACGTTCTGATGCGTGATCGCCCCACGACACTTTTGTTTCATTCGCTCACGCATGGCCGAGCGAGCCGCCGCCCAAGACGGCTCTAACTGCTTCTCATAGGCAATCGCTTGCGCCCCTGCTAAAAAGCTAGGGTTGTATTTAACCAGCTCTTGCAGGTCAAAATCGCGCTGGATGCTGGCAATGTGTTTGCGGTTTAAACGTTCGGTGCCACGCACTTTGACATTTTGATAAAAGTGATCAACGCTGCCTGATTCCCACTTCCATTCTATGACCGTTGTCTTTTTTCCGTTCCAATCTGTCTTGGTACGAGCATAGCCAATTTCCGCCCGCCACCGCGCATCCGCTTGGGCATCAAATGTCCAGAAAGGTAAGTAGAGCGGCGCGAACTCGCCAACCGTTGCAAACTGTTGCAGCTTGGCTGGAACGAGCCAACTGCTGCCGAGCCATTCACGCACTTTGGCATGACATTGATCGTCGTTGATTTGGAACGGTACAAGGAAACGCGGGCGCAACACATCTTGTGCCGCACGATGATGAATCACTTTGTTTGAGTTGCAGAAGGGGCAACTGGTTGTTAGTTCGTCTGGTGCAACAACAATGTGCGAGGCGCAAGTTTGGCAAACAATTTCCTCGCGCTCTGTTCCCCAGCCGTGGCTTGCTTGCTCAACCGTTTCGACTTTGAACTCGAACGTTTCGGCCGATTTTCCAACGACCGCCACGTCGGGCGCTTCATGATACCCACAGTAGTTGCAGGTGATCCCGCCGTCTGTCGCGCTGTAAGCGACCTCGCCATTGCACTGCGCACAGCGGAACGCCACAACGCGCTCATGCGCCTCATGAACGGGTGTTGGCATAAAAACAGTGACGCCTGCAAGTGCTGATTCAGTGGGAATAAAACCGTCTGGAGGAAAGCTAGCCATGTGAACAGTATACAATAAATTGAGGTGTTGGTAGGCTTGATCTCAGTATGCGTTTGTGCCGTCGTTTTGCTAGCCGTTATGTCAGTTTCTCAGGTGTTTATTTGACTGATTGACCGCGCTTTTTCTCACGTATTTTGCTGCCACCACGTTGCCAAATCACGCATCCCACGTGAGTTTAATTTGTGGCCTGTGTTGTATTCGCGATAGTCGAGACGAGCGCCGCCCGCGATCAAAGCGTGGGCGCAATCACGGGCGATTGACATAGGCACGGTGGTGTCTCGTCGGCCGACGGCCATGAAGATGGGGAGGTCTTTGAGGTTGATAATATCGGCCGAATTTGCCGCATCAAGTGTCGTCAATCCGACCAGCCCCGCAACACCTTTTACCTTGTTTGCATAACGGCGAGCATAGCTGTAAGAGACAGCCGCACCCTGACTAAACCCAAGCAAATATAGGCGGCTGAGATCCGCGTTATACAGGTCGGGCAGTGAGTTTATAAACTGATCCAACGCTTCCGTTGCATCGTCAAATGCACCCTCTGGCGGCCACTGACCTTCGGGGCGCACGTCCCAAGAATACCCGCCACGGTGGTCTGTGTGAATGGCGCGTGGTGCAATAAGCAGCCACTCCTTTGGCAAGCTGCGTGCAAAAACCCACGCAACATCTTCTGTCCCGCTGCGCCCATGCAACATGACAATTGTCGGACGCTCTGTCTTTTGATCTGGTTCCCAAACGCGATGGACAAGTCCGCTTTTGCGAACAACATCGCCAGCTTCGATTAGCTGCGGTTGTGCTGTTTTCATAGATTAGATTTTAGCTGAATTTTTGAGTAGTTTGGCAAGTAGGTAAAAAAAAGAGGTGGAGAGTAAATCGGGCGAC
>JBMZDF010000209.1:0-9682 GCA_049614105.1 Promineifilaceae bacterium (SeqCode) | reverse complement strand
ACGGTCTGTAACCTAGTCGACATTCGCTATATAGCCGTTAAAGACCCCGCTATTTGGCGGGGCAACCTCACAAGTTATGTTGTGTTACATCTTCGAGATAACAGTTTATCTCTGTTCGGCATTTTCTGCGACATAATTTGATTGCAGGCAGGTATTTCTTGACGGGCGGTGAGAAAAGAGACGGTGACAAGCGGCTCCACTCGCACAATCACTTTTTGATGCGTCATTCTGGTCGCGTTTATCCCGTCGCCAGCCCGCGTGGAATCAGTTTCTCCTCATCATAGAAAGGCAGGTTTACCACGTTGGCAGGATGCAGATTGCCGTTACTGTCTTTTAGGGTGACCGTTTGGCCGAGCCAACCTGCTGTTTCGGCCGAAGGGGCATAAAAACGCACGTACCCGATCCCTTTTTCTAAGGTTGGCGACCAACTGCCCGCCGTGATGCGCCCCACCGTTTTTTCGCCAAGCAGCACGTCAAAGCCTGCGCTCGGCACGCCGGTCACGCTGGTCAGCCCAAACAATAGCTGGCGGCGGTCGGCGCTTTCGAGCGCTTTTCGGCCGATAAACGCCGCTTTTGAGAAATCGACAAACGCACCCAGCCCCGCCTCAAACGGGGTCATCGTCGGATCAATGTCAGTCCCGTTGTCTAAAATGCCCGACTCAATCCGTCGCAGCCCCATCGACTCCAGACTGCCAAAACCGATGCCAAACGGCTTGCCGCAGCGCATCAGATGATCCCAAAGCGCAAGATGGTCTGTTTGCTCGTTGCTATAAATTTCAAAGCCCATTTCGCCCGTCCAGCCCGTGCGGGTAACAAGATGCATTTGTCCGTCAAAGCTGAACATCCCCGCGTGGAAATAGCCGAACTTTTCAGGCAGCGGCCCGTCTGTGGCGGCATCGAGCACCCGCATTGAATGTGGCCCTTGCACCTGCAATACCCATGAGCGGGGATCGCTGATTGTCACATCCATGCCGTACGAAAACGCCATCAACCACGATTCAAATTCGCCGTTTGCTTTGACATACCAAAAATGGTCTTTTGCCAAACGGATCAAAACGCCGTCCATTAAAATTGTGCCTTGAGGCGTACAGGCCAGCGCATATCGCGCCCGCCAGCGTTTTAATCGGCCGACTTTACGCGTAAAAAGCTTCTCAACCAGCGCAGCGGCGTCTGGCCCTTTGATGCTGATCGGCTTTTCTGGCACGTCGTACAGCATCACTTCCTTACGCAGCTTCCAATAGTCGGCCACCGCATCGCCGCCCAGCGACAGCGGGTAAAAGCGGTTGGCGTAAAGGCCAAAGACGGCATCGTCTGTGATAAAGCGCTCTAAATAGGGAGATTGTTCATAGCGTTTTGCACTCAAGCGGACAATGTCGTGCGAGCGTGCATAATCGATTGTGGCGGCATCAGTTGTGTTTGTTTGGGATAACATCGATTATTCCTGTGGAAATAAGGTGAAAGGAGGCGATCTAAGCTGTAAGGATTACTGATCAAATTTTTAGACGATCTATTTAGATGAATCATACCTGAGTCGCGCTTTGATTTTTGACAGGTCTGGTTGCAATTTTGCACTGATATTTGTGGCGGGTGTGTTGTTATTCGGCCGAATCAAGACGCAAAGATGCCTGTTCAATAAGGTCATGGATAATGGATGCCTCGTCAGGCAGCGCAAGGCGCGGCTGGCCGTTGATCGCAACCATCACTGGCACAAACTCCCAAGTCAGCAGGCCGTCATGTGTGACGTGCAAATTCAGAATCACGGAGCGCGTGAGCTGTTCCTCATCGAAGTCGAAGGCAAAATTGCCAAGCCCATAAAAGATAACGCCGTCGCCACGTTGCTCCACCCCTTGCAAAATATGCGCGTGATGACCGATTACCACGTCCGCGCCTGCATCAATGGCGGCGTGGCTGGCGGCGATTTGGGGCGGGCTGGGGGTTGTTTCGCCTTCAAATCCGCTGTGGATCAGGACGATAAGGTGGTCAACTTTGGGGCGCAGGGCTGTTACATCGGCCGAAATCAAAAGCGGATCGCCCCACGCCATGCCCGCCTCGTCTCCAATTGCCTGCCAATTTTGCGTGTCAAACCCGCGCCACTCAACTGGCACATGAACATAGTTGAGAAAGCCAAACGTCGTGCCGTTGATTGTGACAAGGTGCGGGGCGCGAGCTTCTGTCTCGTCAAGTCCTGCGCCAACGCTGGCAACGGCCGCCTTGTCCAGCAACGCCATCCCTTGCACCAACGACTCTACCCCAAAATCAAGCGCGTGATTATTGGCAAGCGAAACGAGGTCAATGCCTGCGTCTGCCAGAACGTCTGCCGCAGCGGGTGGTGCTTGGAAGGTATAGCCTTTTGGTGCTCGTTTGCCAACGTCGCCTAGAGCTGATTCGAGATTGGCGATGGTGAAATCGGCCGAAGCCAAACTTTCGCGCACGTGTCGAAACGGATAGTCAGACTGCCCCCAATTAATGTACTGCCCCAGCGAACGACCCAGCATCACATCCCCAACAAACGCCAAAACGGCGGGCGCGGGGGTTGGTGTCACGGTCGGTGTGGGCGATGGCGACGGTGTTGCGGTGGGCGATGGTGTTAATGTTGGTGTAGGGGTTTGTGTTGGCGTCGTGGTCGGTGTTGGGCTGGGAGGAATCTGGGTGAGAGTTGGTGACGCTGTTGCGGTTGCGCTCAACTCGCTAGCCACTTCAGCAGAGGCTTCAGACAAATTCAATCCCGCAACACAGCCAGTCAATAAACTAAAAAACAGGGGCACGATGTAAAGATACTTCCTCAAATACATTGTGCAATTCTACTTGAAAAACAGATGTATTGATGGAAACCTCAGAGGTTTTTATGCACAGATTAGAGTAGACGATGATAAACCTCTGAGGTTTAATGCAGTTTAACGTCCCAGCAGCGACAAAATAACCACTAGAATCAGCATGACCATGCCGAAATTGGGACGCCCTTTTGACATCACGACTTGCCCAATCGCTGGAATCCCAAACACAAACGCATACGCAAGCACAATCGCGTTGCGTGCAAGTCCTGCATCAAGCGTTGCGGCGACAAACAACAGTATGCCGCCCGTTAGCCATCCCATTGTGCCGATGTGAAAAGAGCCGCGCATGAGTTGCTTTTGTCCTGCTGGTTCAATCGCCATCGCCTGCACCAGTCGATCGCCAACAACGCCATGATAAAGTGCAACAATAATTGCACAGACACCCGCCGCTTGTAACATTAAATTTTGGGTCATGATTTTTCCTTCTGCACACGGCAGCTTTATTTAACAAACCATACACAACTGTATGCAAATAGTACCGTAAGGCTATTTGCTTGTCAATACAGTTGTGTATGTTAAAGTAATGGCGCATGTACGTCTGCAAGGAACGAAAAGTGTTGTTCCATCAGGAACAATTTCAAATGATATGAATCGATTAAACAAAGAACAGTGGCTTGATCATGGTTTGCGAACGTTGGCAAGTGCTGGCCCCACGGCGTTGAAAGCGGATAGATTAGCTAAGTCGTTGGGCGTGTCGCGTGGCAGCTTCTACTGGCATTTTACTAACTTGGCTGATTTCCACAGCGGCGTACTGCGCCGTTGGCAGCAATTGACCGTGGAGGCAGCCGTTGACCAACTGGAAATAACTGTCGCAGATGCCACAGCACGTCTAAAGGCTTTGATCAGCCTCGCAGCACAGGATAAATTGGCGTTGGAGCATGCTATCCGCGTGTGGGCTGACTCTAAACCAGAGGTGAAGCAAGCGGTTGAGGCGGTTGACGCACAGCGTTTGGCTTATTTGGAAACGGTGTTTGCAGAGATGGGTTTGTCCTCTGAAAGGGCGTATGCGCGTGCGCGTGTTGTGTATTATGCGTTTTTGGGGCAGATGGTTATTGCTGAGGTTATTTCGGCCGAAAATAAAACCAAACTCACCCGCGAACTAATACATCTTGCAACAATTTAAAACAAATCAATGGATGTGTTTCATTTGAGTAAAGAACGGTGGCTGAGCCAGTCGAAGCCAGAGCCAGTCGAAGCCTGAGCGACGCGCCGTTACGACTTCGACAAACTCAGTCTACGTTATCGTCACCAACCCATTTGAAACACCCCCCAAACTCATGCCCCTCCCCACTACAAACTATTTCCCCCCCTTCAACATTACCCGCGCCAGCCATGTTGTGCTGACGGTGAGCGATCTCGACAATAGTCAGGCGCATTATGTCGACATGTTGGGTCTGATTTTGACCGAACGGACGGCCGATGCACTTTATCTGCGTGGTGTCGACGAACGCGCCCACCACAGCGTTGTACTACGCAAAAGCGATGCCCCTGGGACGGTGGATCGCATTGGGCTGCGCGTTTTTATGGAGCGAGATTTGGAACAAGCGTATGCGTGGTTTAACGACAAGGGTGTGCCTTGCCGTTGGGTTGACGTGCCTTTTCAGGGCAAAACGCTCCATTTTGAAGACCCCACTGGAATGCCTGTCGAACTTTGCGCCCGCATGGATCAAGCTCCGAGTCTGCACAACCAATTTCAACATCATCGCGGTGGACACCCACGTGTCCTAGATCATGTCCAGATGCCCTGCCCAGACGTGCAAAAAGCGACAGAATTCTATGCGGAGCTAGGTTTTCGCCTGTCGGAATATACTGACTCAGATGATGGGTCGCAGCTATGGGGGACGTGGCTACAGCGCAAAGGCAACCCACATGACATTGTGTTTACCAGCGGCAAAGGGCCTGCCTTGCACCACTTTGCCATGCAGTCCAAAGATGCTAGCACCATCATGCACATTTGCGACGTGGTGGGCAGCATGGGCATGGAAAACATCATTGACCGTCAGCCCTCACGTCACGGTATCGGCAACGCCCTTTTTGTTTACTTTCGCGATCCTGATGGGCATCGAATGGAATTTTATGACGCCCACTACCAAATGATTGACATCGATCATGAGCCAATACGCTGGCCGTTGTCAAACAGCAAGCGATCGAGCATTTGGGGTGTGCCTGCCTCACGCCGCTGGTATTTTGAAACCAGCCCTTTCACCAATGTGCCTCTCCGAAATCATTCGTTTGCTGGCGAACCGATGACGCTGGAACACTATGTGCGCGAGGGTCGTTCTGGCTAGTCGTGAAGTTGATTGCAAAATCAGCGTGTACTGACATTAAACAGCGTCTCAAACAGTTGGCGGCGTTCTTCGGCCGACATCAGACGTGGCCGTGCATACCTCTCAATCAGCCCCGTTGTAAACGTCACCCCGGCCAGCTTGCCTTTGTAAATTGTGTAGGTATCAATCATCGTTTGGCGCGTACCGAGCATGTCCATTTGGTCAAAAAATAGATTGCCTAACCCATAATGGATGAAACCGCCGCTGTATAAATCTAATCCCTGCACGTGATGCCCTTGGCTGCCGCTTACAATAGAAGCGCCTGCGTCAATATAGCTGCGAAAATCGAGCTGTTGCTGATAGGTTGGCTCATAGAAGTAGTGTTCGTAATATTGCAGCGTGACGATCACGGTTGCGCCTTCGGCCGATTTCTCGCGAATCTGCCTCTTGATCGCATCATCACAGGGGCGCGACCCCGCCGAACTGTCCCCCGCGAGTGCGTAGCTGGGGCCAACAGGGTTGCAGCCAAGAAAAACGATCCGATTCCCGTTGTGTTCAAAAATGGCGGCGGTTTGTGCATCGGCCGAATTTAACCCCCCGCCAAAATATTTCATCCCAGACGCTTGATACAGTTTGATTGATGCCGCAAACGCCTCCGCGCCATAATCATTGACATGATTGCCCGTTAATTCCATCACATCGATGCCAAGATCCTGCACCAGCGCAAAGTAACGTGGGTTGCTACAAAAGCGCGTGCCGCCGACTAAACGGGGGGTGGGGCAGTCATCGACAAAGGCGACTTCGTTGCTGAGATGGGCAATATCGGCCGAATTGAGCACCCCACGTACGTCTTCCCCCGGCCATAAAATGCCGTTCTCCTCCATAGTGTAAGCGGTTGCCCGCACCAGCGCCGTCACGCCCGTCATCGCCACATCGGTCAGCTTATCAGGCTGCCATTCGAGCGCAACGGACGGCATGACTGTCTGCAATTTGGCAACGGCTTCTGGGTCGCCCACCGCACCGATCGGCAGTGCAAGCGGGTAGCTGGCGAGATCGGTTGTTCGTTTGAGTGGTGATTGGCCGTCGATTGGGAGCGTTTTTAATTCGGCCGAAAGATCCCCCAATGGCACGATTCCCCACACATCATCGGCCGCCCAAACGCGCTCAGCTAGCGCCGCAGCGTCATCAATCACCAGCACACCAGCACCTGATTGGCCCAATATCTGACTAATAGCGGTCAGCGTCTCCGTAGAGCCAGCTAGCTGCGGCGCGTCCGCTTGCCACCGCGCTTGCACCATTTCCCATGACGCTGTTTCGACAAAGCTGTACAGCGGCACAACAAGCGCATACACTGCTTCTGTGACGGGCGTTCCCTCGTTCACCACCAATTCAACCGATGCACCTGATTCAACCAACTCAACCGCTGGCACAGCCGCCAGCGCCGTGCGCCACGCATTCGGGACGCCGTGCCGCACGCTGACGGCTAATCTGTCGTCGGAAACTTGCGCCTCGGCCTCAATTGTGGGTGTCACAGACGGGGGCGCTGCGACCGTTTCGATTTGAGTGACGGAGAGTGCTGTTTCGGCCGTTTGGGTCGCAATCACCGTTTTCGCAAGAATTTCAGGAACGATTGCTATATTTTCACCGTCGGCCGATTGGGGCGTCATAAACTGCAATGGCTCGACGGGCGGCGGGATTTCGTGAGGTTGGTCGCAGCCCAACAACAGCAAGGTAAGTAGTAAAAGTTGTCCCAACGTGAAATTATTTTTCAACATACCTTCTCTCCTGACCTGCTTTCTTAAGATTAATCGCAAGATTTGTTTGTTACACTGCGCCGATTTCGGCCGAAACCTTACGAAAAATAAGCCAATTTGCTTACATCGGGCTTACTTCTTACAATTTGTAGCTTCCTTTACGAGCCTTTCACGGCATTTACGAGTCGTATCTATTATAGTGTTGGTATTGGACGAGCGCGGAACGTGAACGCTTCAACTTCCATTTCATCCAATAAAAAAACAGCGATTGAGCATTAAATATTCGTACTCCATGCATGAAGTTGATGCGTGCGAAGCAAGACAACTAGTATTCGGGTACTATGGACTAAGGTCCTCCTGAATTTTACTATGTGGGCGTTGTGGATAGAAAACCACAGCCCTGAATTAGTTTTATAGTTAGGTTTATGGGAGTGAGCCACCTACAGCAGCAGTATTTTCCGCTTCTACCTTCGCTGTAGGTTTCCTGATTAGACCTAAGTCTTGCAACACTAAATAAGTGAGTCCTTTGCCGCATCTGGATTCCTGTAATGGTAATTGGAAAGCAGCCAATGTTTCGGTATTTACTAATCCTTGCATTCTTCGCATCTTTCATCTTCGGTAGCGGTACAGCCATCGCGTCAGCCTCAGAGCCTGAATCAGATCATACGATTCAGTTGACCTGGGGTTCTTTTGATCCGCTGGCGACCGATCCTGAGATCCCAACCGATTGGGAGCCTACAGGTCGCGCTGCCGCGTCGTCTTCTTACTGGCTTGTCCAGTTTGAACGTCCGTTGACGGCAGTTGACCGCGACTCTTTGCAAGGCATGAATGTTTCTTTGATTGCGTACGTTCCACAGCTCACATATATCGTACACAGCGATGCAACATCGGCCGAAATTCTCAACACGCTCGAATGGGTCCGTTGGGTTGGTGAATATGCGCCTGCTTTCCGCGTAGAACCAACCTTGGCTGATGCCTATGAAACCGCAAAGTCAACCCGTCAAGCGACGACTGCGATCCTGATCATGAGTCTGTTCCCACAGGCGGATGCGGATCTGATTTCGGCCGAAATCGCCAACCTTGGCGCTACGATTACAAGCAACGTCAGCAACGAATGGCAATCTGCTTTCCAAATTGAAGCTGACCTTCAACTTTTACCACAACTCGCCGCGATTGACGGCGTTAACTGGATCGACGTTCTCCCTGAAGCTGAAACACAGAACATGATCGCAACTGAAATCACGGGCGTCAACGCCATACGTGAGACGACGACCATTCCGGGGCTATTTGGCGCGGGACAAGTGGTTGCTGTTGCCGATACGGGACTCGATCTGGGGTTCAACGACCCTGCTCAACTACATGACGATTTTGAGGACGGCAACGGTAACTCGCGCGTTCTCGCTTTATATGACGGCGCATACGACGGTGCAGAAGACCACAGCGGTCACGGCACGCACGTCGCAGGCACAATCGCTGGCAACGGCGCACGCTCTGGCAGCGACCCGCTCAACAACGATTTTGCCAACTCGCAGGCAGGTGTTGCGCCACAAGCCAACCTGATTATGCAGGCGATTGGCGGCGACAACGGTGCGCTCAGCGGCATTCCTTGGTACTTACCGTGGATGTTTTCAGAAGCAGCAACCCCTATCAACGGCCAATCAGCAAAAATCCACAGCAATAGCTGGGGCATTTCTAACAGCGGTGGACTTTACAGCTCTTATTCAGTCGCGATTGACCAATACATGTGGGACAACCCCGACTTCCTGATCATCTTTGCCGCAGGTAACGAGGGTAGCAAAGGCACTGGCAGCATCCTTGCGCCAGCTACCTCTAAAAACGTTTTGTCAGTTGGCGCAACCGAAAGCTCGGTTGAGTCGCCCAACATTTTATCTAACTACAGCGGTCGTGGCCCAACTCGCGACGGGCGCATCAAGCCAGACCTTGTTGCACCTGGTACGGTGATCACCTCAACCGCATCATCGCAACGCTATAACACCGATTACACCTACTATTTCGGCACAAGCATGGCGACGCCACATGTGGCGGGTGCTGCGGCACTCGTGCGCGAATATCTCGACAACAATGGTCACTCGACACCATCGGCCGCCCTCGTTAAGGGGATGTTGGTCAACGGCACGCGCGATTTGGCGATTGACGCACGCAGCAATGTGACCGTCACACGCCCGACCAACGAAGCGGGCTGGGGTCGCCTCGACGTCGCTAACTCAGTTGGCGTCACTGGCAACCGTAGCGTTCAATATTGGGATTCGCTCTCAACTGACGCGAATAACCAATCTGTGGCCCTCAACACGGGCGATGTTGCGACGCACACCGTCACGATTTACAACAGCGCCCAGCCGCTCAATATCACGCTCGCATGGACAGATTATCCAGGCACAACCGCAGCCAATGGCGCGTTGATTAACGACCTTGACCTGCACTTAGTTGCCCCAGACGGCAGCATCCTCTATCCAAACCACGCTAACAGCGGCACGATAGGCGACAATTATGACCATGTGAACAACGTGGTTGGGATTGACGTTGAGACGCCGCAACTAGGCGTTTATCAATTGGTTGTACGCGGCTATAACGTTGCGATGCAGTCACAACCTTACGCATTGATTGCCAGTGGCCCTATTACTGGGAATAACAACATTTGTGAGCAGGCAGTTGACGGCCCAGGCCTGTACAGCTTCTGCAACATTGGTGTTACGCTGGACATTAGCGAAATCAGTGGCGTCGACACCATCCGCGTTGAGGTGATTGACACACCAGACAACACGCTGGTTGACCCATCACTCATGCTCGCTCGCTACTACCGCATTAC
>JBMZDF010000208.1:0-9714 GCA_049614105.1 Promineifilaceae bacterium (SeqCode) | reverse complement strand
CTAAATTTGCCGACTCGGCTTGTTTTAGTGTACCTAATCACCAAATCCGAACAATGTCACCAAAACACGTCGGGGGCCGCCAGCCGCAGTTGCGGGCTCAGCCTTATAATCTTGCGTGTAATACTTATTGTTGGCGTCGTAGTAGTAGTAACCGGCCGAACGCGCATTGTAACGGTTCATGACGATTCCGAACATGTTTGCGCCAGCATTGCGCATCCGTGCGTTTGCCTGCTCAAGCATTTCCATCTGCGTCTTGCCAACTTCAGCCACAAGCACACATCCGTTCACGTTTGGAGCCAAAATTGCAGCGTCCGCAACAGTTAACACAGGCGGTGTGTCTACCAAAACAAAGTCTGCGTCTTCGAGCAACCCTTGTAAAACTTCCTGCATACGTGCTGAGTTCAGAAGCTCCGCAGGATTCGGCGGAACGGGGCCGCTAGCCATCAAACGTAACCCTGGCACTTTCGTTTGTTGCAGATGGTGCGTAATCGGCATGGTTGTGTCTAGCAAAGCAGTTGTCAAACCAAGGTTTGTAGACAGTTCAAAAATCTTATGCTGGGATGGTCTGCGTAAATCAGCATCAACCAAAATCACCCGACGTCCAGTTTGTGCCAAAACGGTTGCGACATTTGCTGAAGTGGTTGATTTCCCCTCGCCTGGAGACGAGCTAGTAACCAAAACACAGTTCATCTCTGAGCTAATTGATGCGAAGCTCAGGTTTGTACGCAACATGCGATACGCTTCAGAAACAGGGTCACGTGGTGCTTTATGTGCAATCAAACGGTCTGGCGGATTAACACCTTCGATGTAGGAAATAGTCGCAAGCGATGAAAGCCCTGTGTGATCAAATACTTCATTTGGCGATTTAACCGTATCGTCTAAATAGTCAACGAGCAACACAATGCCAAGTGCGACAAACGCAACAACCGCAACGGCCATGACCGTATTTGAGTTCGTTCGCGGGCTAATAGGTATAAAAGAAGCGATCGCAGGTTCTGTACCAATAAAATTATTTAGACTGCGAGCTTGTTCAATGTCGAGATCAAGTCGTGTTTGGAATGCTGTATTGTAGTTCGTTTGCAACTCGTTGAGCGAGCGTTGTAAGCGGCTCAATTCAGCTTCTTCGGCCGCTGTGTCAGCTTCACCAAATTGACTAATCGCAATTTCGATTTCGCCAATTCGTCCGTCAAGACCAGAAAGTTGGTCATCCAGTTTCTCAATCGGCACTGAGAAACGAGATTTTGAACGCTCTGCGTTCACTTCGCCAAAGACAACCCCAATCATGTTGGCGATGTCGGCCGCACGTTGGCGATTATTGTCTACAACGCTGATGCTAATTAGCTGGGTTTCAAATGGCGAACTAAGGTTGATCATGCCGAGCAAACGGCGTGCTGACCAATCAGCCATTTCAGGATAATCCTCGCTTAATCGTTCAATTACTTCATTCGCAATCGGGCTGGTTGGAATAATCTGCAAATAATCTTGTACAAGTCCTTTTGCTATCAATTGCCCAGCATATTCACGCTGACTACCGCTGCCCGCTGCAACATCTATCAAAAAATCGGCGGTCGAGCGATATAATTTCACTCGATTACTATTCACTGTAAAAGCTATGACGCCAGCCAAAACTGCACTCAATAAAATAATCCAAAATCGGCGGCGCAACAAAGCCCAATATTTTCTAACTTCCATAGTTTGTCGGCTCCTAAGAACGTTTTCTCACACGCTTGAATCTAGCACTGCAAGTGTTTGAACCCGTGAAGAGTTGGGTCCGTTTCAAAAGTACTTAAAAAGTATATGGAGATCCAGCACCTTGCTTCAATATAGCATCATACCAAAACATGCCGTTCCCGAAATTATTCACCTATCCTTTACTAGATCGCATATAAAGGGTATGATTCCCATGTGATAGTCAGCATATGATCAATTACGATCGAAGTGTGGTTTCAAGATTCGCTATACGCAACGAAAACCTCTGGGCAAATTGACAGACAAATAGACCACAGCTATAATCCAGTTGGGCGAAGATGCTATTAGCTGTACGTCGATGTCAACCATTTCAGATGATGAGAGAATTCAAATTCTTCTGTCAAGTTATAGGTTCGTGCTAGCATGAATTAAAATCGAAATTATTTTAAGACTCGACACAATTTTTCCGGGCTCGACTGCGTCTTTTGTTATTGTGACGTCAGGCGGGCTTTTTTGTTGCTACCGCGGTTGCATCATCGCCAAATTTTAAAGAGGTTTTTCGCCGAAACTAATGAGTGACCAAATAAACGACTTTGCATCAGAATTAGAGAACTTTCTAGACTTTGAGACGCCCCAGATGGGAGATATTCGCACGGGAATTGTCGTGTCGATTTCTCAACAAGGAGCAATTGTTGCCCTTAGCAATCTGAAGCGTGATGGAATTGTCCCCAATTCTGACTTGAATAAACTAGAGCCAGGTGAGCGTGAGAAGTTACAGGTAAATGATGAAGTTGCGATTCGCATCATCAATACCAATGACCCTGACAGTCTCATCGTTTCAATCTACCAAGCACGAATTGTTGAAGATTGGGACAACGCAGAAAAGCTAAAAGAAAGTACCGAGTTGATTGAAGTAGAAATAAGTGGCTACAATAAGGGTGGTTTGATTGCACCTTTCGGCCGCTTGCGAGGCTTCATTCCGCTTTCACAGGTAACTGGTTTTAGCCGCAACATGAACGATCGCGACCGCCAACGTAAGATGGCAAAAATGCGCGGCACAAGCATTCCTGTTAAGGTAATCGAGGTTGATCGTCAACGTCGTCGCCTCGTATTCTCACAACGTGAGGGTCAACGCGAATGGGATGCAGCACGTAAGGAAGCGTTCCTCAAAACTGTTTCCGTTGGCGACAAGTTGAAAGGTACAGTTCGTAGCATTCGTGATTTCGGCGTTTTCGTTGACTTGGGCGAAGCAGACGGGCTTGTGCATGTCTCTGAGCTTGAATGGTATCGCGTTCGTCATCCTCGCGAAGTTGTCAAAGTTGGCGACGAAATCGAGGTTCAAGTACTTAAAGTTGATACAAACACCCAAAAGATTAGCCTAAGCCGTAAACCGCTTATCGAAAATCCATGGGACCGTATCCACGAAAAGTATGGCGAAAGTGACTTAGTAGAGGGTGTGATTGTTCGCATCACTGACTATGGCGCATTTGTTGAGCTTGAGCCAGGTGTTGAAGGTCTGCTTCACATCACGCAACTTTCGCGTGCGAATGTTGAGAGCACAGAAGAAATCGTTCAGGAAGGCGAGCGCCACCTGTTGCGAGTTTTGACTGTGGACAGCGACCGTCAACGTATCCGTCTGAGCTTGAAAGCTGTTTCAGCAACTGAGCAAATTCAGTGGATGACTCGCAAAAATCAACCGCCAGCGGAAGAAGCACCTGAAGCGGAAGCAACGGAAGAAGCACCTGCACCTGCGGCAGAAGCAGCAACCGAAGAAGCGCCTGCAGCAGAAGCAGCGACCGAAGAAGCACCTGCCCCTGAAGCAGATGCAGCATCTGAAGAATAACAGACAGACCAAAGGAAATAGAAAAGATTAAGTTCTTTATCTACCAAAAATAATTTATGGCTAAAGAAGAAAAGTTAGAAGTTGAAGGGGTAGTAATTGAAGCGTTGCCGAACACTCAATTCATGGTTGAACTTGAGAATGGGCATCAGATTCTGGCCTACCTTGCAGGGCGCATGCGTAAACGATATATCCGCATCCTATTGGGTGATCGGGTGCGTGTTGAGTTGACTCCATATGACATGACACGTGGACGTATTACGTGGCGTTATCGCAAGCAGATCCAACGACGCTAATCGACTCTTCTCTGTTATTCCAGATACTATAAACAAAAAGGATGCACAAATATGCATCCTTTTTTGTGTTCGGCCGAAATGCGTTTTCACACGCACCGTTTACAAAACTTATTTAGTGCCGCTGAACAACAATTGCAACCCAGTCACCCTGTTGGGCTACCTCTAAAACAGTTGCATCCTCGACCAAGTTTGAAACCACTTCCTCTGTTTGAACAGCAAGAATACCGCTCAGAATCATCACGCCGCCAGGCTTGACGTAGGTAATCATTTCGTCATGTTGCAGCATGCCAACAATAATCGGCGCGAGAATATTGGCAACAACCAAATCCCAGCCGCGTCTCTCGACAACGTTCAAACTCCCTTCGAGCAGCTCAATCGCTGAGGATACGCTGTTTTGAGCTGCGTTTTCGGCCGAAGCACGAATTGCCAACTCATCTGTATCAACCGCTAAAATCTGCCCTGCCCCAAGCTGGGCCGCCCCAATCGCCAGAATTCCCGAACCAGTTCCCAAATCGAGAACGTCATCTCCCGTTTGCAAATAGGTTTCGAGCGCGGCCAGACAAAGCTGCGTGGTTGCATGGGTCCCTGTTCCAAACGCCATACCTGGATCAAGCGTAATTACTAGATCGTCGGGAAGCGGGTTGGCGGCGGGTTCCCAGCTTGGCTGGATCCAAAAGCGTTTACCGATGCGTAAGGGTTTGTAATGCTCTTTCCAAGCGTTTGCCCAATCTTGTTGTCGAATCAGGTTAAAGGTAGGCGGTGGAAAGTGGGCGTCATGCAGGGCGGCGGTGAGCGTTTGGCGAAATTCGGCCGAATCTCGCGCCTCATCCACATACAGCTTCACCAGCACCTCTGGCAGCATCGCGGTCGGACTAACGTCCTCGGGGTCACCAAGCTGCTCTAAGGCAACCCCCTCATCCCCAACAGCAAAAAGCTGTAGCACATCCGCTACAGCCTCCGCTTTTGCTTCATTCTCAACTGTCACGCAAATTTCTAGCCAGCTAGTCAAACAGCGCCTCGCGTAACGACTCAAAGAAACCTTTCTTTTTTGTCGAGATAACTGGCTCAGTTCCCATTGTGGCTGCGAGTTGTGTAAACAGTTCGCGCTGCTCGTCGGTCAGCTTCTGAGGAGTTTGAACCTGAACAACAACCAATTGGTCACCGCGCCCACCGCGTCGTAAGTAAGGAACGCCCTTGCCCCGCATCTTGAACACCGTGCCAGACTGTGTTCCTGCTGGAATTTTGAGCGATTCGTCTCCATCAACCGAGGGGGCAGCAACTTCTGCCCCAAGTGCAGCTTGTGCAACGTTGACTTCCAAGTCCAGCAGAATATCGTTCCCTTGGCGGCGGAAGAATTTGTGCGGTTTGATATTCATCACCACGTACAAATTCCCAGCAGGCCCACCGTGAACACCCGGCGCACCTTCACCCGTCAAACGAATTTGAGTTTCCTCGTCAACCCCTGCGGGGACTTTGACACTCAACTGTTTTGTGTTGCTGACTTGCTTCCGACCACGACACGTTTTACAAGGCGTCTCGATCATCTCGCCACTTCCCTCGCAAACGGGGCAAGTGGTTACGTTCACAAAACTACCCAGAATCGACTGCTGAACACGGCGGACTTCACCTGAGCCGCTACAGTGTTGGCAACGAGACGGGGCTGTGCCAGGTTCAGCACCTGAGCCTTGACAACCGCCACAAACCTCAGGGCGCGTAATGTCAACGACTTTGTCAACCCCAAAGATTGCTTCTTCAAATTCTAGTTCTAGGTCGTAGCGTAGATCAGCCCCACGGCGTGGACCGTTACGACGCCGCCGCCCGCCACCGCCGCCAGAAAAGTTGTTGAAGATACCTTCAAAAATGTCGTTGAGATCAAAATCAAAGCCGCTTGCGCCGCCCATGCCGCCTTCAAACGCCTGATGCCCATAGCGGTCGTAAGCCGCTTTTTTCTGGTCAGTCGAGAGGACATCATATGCCTCGTTGATCTCTTTGAACTTTTCTTCTGCTTCAGGAGCTTTATTGACGTCTGGGTGGAATTTACGCGCCATGCGGCGGTAAGCCTTTTTAATTTCAGAAGGCGTTGAACTTTGATTAACACCCAAAACTTCGTAATAGTCACGCTTTGCCATAATGTTTGCGGGGGGTTAGACGGAAGACCATAGCCTAGATAAATGCAAGGCGGCAACTGAGAACTCTCAATTGCCGCAACGCTTATCTAAGGCTAAACGCTCGCTTCCTATGCTTCGCTATATTCGCCTTCAACCACGTCATCGTCATCCGCGCCGCCGTCACCAGCAGGCGCACTACCTGGCGCACCTTCAGCATACATGGCAGCACCAGCTTGTTGGATCACGTTTTGCAACTTCTCAACAGCAGCATTGATTGCGTCTGAGTTGCCGCTTTCACGGGCAGCCTTAACCGCATCAACCTCTGCCTGTACCATGCTTTTGGTTCCGTCTGGGATATTTTCCCCATTGTCTTCGAGGAACTTCTCTGCACTGTAAATCACGTTGTCAGCCAAATTAGAGGCCTCAACCGCTGCTTTACGCTCTGCATCTGCTTGTGCATGCGTTTCAGCTTCGTCTACCATGCGGTCGATCTCATCATCGCTCAAACCGCTTGATGAAACAATCTGCATCGCTTGTTCGCGTCCAGTTGCCTTGTCCTTTGCGCTCACGTTCAGGATACCATCCGCGTTGATGTCGAACGTCACCTCAATTTGAGGCGTGCCGCGTGGTGCAGGTGGAATTCCGTCAAGGATAAATTTGCCAAGGCTTTTGTTATCCGCAGCCATCGGCCGTTCACCCTGAACGATGCTGATTTCAACTTGGGTCTGGTTTGGTGCAGCCGTTGAGAAAATCTGACTTTTCTTGGTCGGGATTGTCGTGTTACGCTCAATCAGCGCGGTTGCAACACCACCCAATGTCTCAATGCCCAGCGTAAGCGGGGTCACATCGAGCAGCAGAACGTCTTTGACATCGCCACCCAAAACACCAGCCTGAATCGCAGCGCCAATGGCAACAACTTCATCAGGATTCACACCTTTGTGTGGTTCGCGTCCAAAGAATTTCTTGACCGCTTCCTGAATTGCAGGCATACGGGTCATACCACCAACCAAAACAACCTGCGAAATCTCGCTGATTGACAAATTCGCATCTTTCAATGCACGTTTGCAAGGCTCGATTGTGCGACGAACCAACGTGTCTGCCATTTGCTCAAATTTGGCGCGGCTTAGCGTTAGCGTCAAGTGCTTCGGTCCCGTTGCATCGGCCGTGATAAAAGGCAAATTCAGTTCACTTTGCATCGTTGTCGAAAGCTCAATTTTTGCTTTCTCAGACGCTTCCCGCAAACGTTGCAGCGCTTGGCTGTCGTTGCGCAGATCGATGCCGTGCTCTTTTTGGAATGCATCGGCCGCCCAATCAATAATGAGCTGGTCGAAATCATCTCCACCGAGGAACGTATCGCCGTTGGTCGCCATGACTTCAAAAACGCCATCGCCAACTTCTAGAACAGAAATATCAAATGTACCGCCACCCAGGTCATAAACAGCGATGATTTCATCTTCCTGTTTTCCGATCCCGTAGGCCAGTGAAGCCGCAGTCGGTTCATTGATAATGCGCAGCACTTCTAGCCCAGCAATCTTGCCAGCATCTTTGGTCGCTTGGCGCTGATTGTCATTGAAGTAAGCAGGAACGGTAATAACCGCTTGGGTAACCGTGCTGCCCAAATAGGCTTCTGCATCTTGCTTAATCTTCTGCAAAATCATTGCAGAAACTTCAGGGGGCGAATAATCGCGGTCGCTCATCGCAACGCGCACATCCCCATTGGGTGCTTCTTTGACGTCGTAAGGCACATATTTGATGCCTTTCTGAACCTGGGGCGAATTAAATTTCGCACCCATGAAGCGTTTAACTGAGAAGATCGTGTTGGTTGGGTTTACAACCGCCTGACGCTTGGCGACAACGCCAACTAAACGCTCGCCATTTTTTGGGTTAACAGCGACGATTGACGGGAAGATGCGTCCGCCGGTGCTGTTTGTAATTACGGTGGGTTCGCCACCTTCCATCACTGCCGCCACTGAGTTGGTGGTGCCAAGATCGATGCCAATAATTTTGCTCATCTTTTTTGTTTCCTACATGGTGCTGTCAACTAAAATTAGACTCAAAGGTCAAGGGTTGACTGCTTACTTAAGACGCAACCACGACGATGGCGGGGCGGATGACCCGATCACCAATCTTGTAGCCACCTTGAAATTCTCGTATGACGGTATCTGTGTCATATTCGGCCGAATCTTCACGCATAATCGCATTGTGGAAATTCGGGTCGAATGGTTCACCAATCGTCCCAATACGCTGAATACCAATTTTTTCTAAAATCCCCGCCATTTTACGCGGGATCAATCCAACGCCGCCAAACCATTCCGTTTCGCGGATTTCTTCTGGCGTGTTGCCAAAGGCCAAATCAAAGTCATCTAAAACAGGCAATAATTGCTCTGCAATATCAACTTTTGCATTGGTTCTTGCCTCAACACGGGCTTTTTGGAAACGCTTGCGTGCGTTGTCAAATTCGGCACGCGCACGTTGCCAGCCTTCCAAATTTTCGGCAGCTTGCGCTTCGGCCGCTGCCAGCTTTTCTTCAACTGTTAACACTTTGGGCGTGTCATCATCTTCAGTTTCAGGTGCGTTTGATTCTGCTGAATCGGCCGAATTGGCTTCTTCAGCCACATTCTCCTCACCATTCACTGCGTCCATTTCTTCTGCTTCGTTCAAAGTTTCGTCAGCCACTAATCTACCTCACGTTGTGATGGTTCATTGGCATAATATTCATGCACAAAATTACTCATAATGTCTGCAACATAACGCACGGCCGAGATATTGCGCCCGTAGGGCATCCGCAACGATCCAACAACCGCAACCTCACCAGACAAATCATCATCCACGCCATAGCGTGACAAAATCAGCGTACAATGCTTGAGTTCTTCCCAGCGACCCTCGCCACCAATCACAACCTGAACACCGCGCTGTTCCTCGCCAAACGCGCCAGTCACGACGTCATTCAGCAAACTACGTTCCTCAAGGACACGTACCGCCTGTCGCGTTCCGTCGTCATCGAGCAAGTTTGATAGCCCATGCCGATAAATTGCACGTACGGCCTGCCGATCTGCGCGACGCATCAGTTCGCGAACAAGCTGCATAACATCTTGTTCAAGGTCAGACAGTCGGTTTAACTGCGACTCAATTCCGTCTAAGTTGCGCCCTTCAAAGCGTTTGTTTAGTTCGCTTGCGGCGGCACTTAGCTGCTGCTGCGGCAAAGGCGTTGCCAGCGTCAGCATCTGCTGAGAAACCTCGCCGCTGTACAGCACAACAATTAGCAAAACGAGTCGCCCACGTGTGGAAATCAGCTCAACATGCTTGAATCGGCTAAATCGAGAGCGTGGTGCGGTGACAAAGCTAGCCCCTTGTGAGGTGCGCGACAGCACGGCCGCTGCCAAACGCATCCACTGTTCCATTTCGACACGTGCCTGATGGAACTGGTGGCGAATTGTCTGCCGCTCATAGGATGGCAGCTCGAATTCACTGACCAAGCGCTGTACAAAGTAACGATACCCTTGCTCAGTTGGAACTCGCCCGCCCGATGTATGCGGCTGTGTAATGTAGCCCATATCGGTCAAACGCGACATTTCGTTGCGGACAGTCGCAGAGCTAAACTCTAATTTATACTGCTTCACAAGCGTTTTGGAGCCTACAGGTGCGCCGTCCTCAATGTAACCGCGCACAACAAGTCCCAAAATATGTTTTTGTCGGTCTGATAGTGCAATCATCATATCATTGCTAGCTAATTTTCTTATTGGTTAGCACTCGCACAAAAAGAGTGCTAAGCGCACTCATT
>JBMZDF010000207.1:0-9730 GCA_049614105.1 Promineifilaceae bacterium (SeqCode) | reverse complement strand
TCGCTTAGGCCCACCCTTATAAAATAGGCGAAACCTCCATTTCCTTTAAACTGATATTTATGAGGGTAATAATTCCCAACAGTTCCTTCTATAAACACGCCTCCCATTACTGAGGAGTTCCTTACCGCAGTTCCAGAGCAAGATACAGAGCTTAATGTCGAAGAACTCGTGATTCGGCTTGCAAATGAAGCCCCACACATCCACAAACTAAATCATTCGCTTGTCACCATCGGCCGAGATAGCACCAACGACATTGTGCTAGAAACAAGCGCCGTCTCCCGCCATCACGCACGTCTCGAATGGCGACGTGGCGTTTGGTACATTACCGATCTAGACAGCACAAACGGCACAGGCATTGATGACAATCTGCTTGAGCCACATACAATGCGCGTCTTTCCGTTTGAACAACGCGCCAGCGTTGGCCCCTACGAGATCGAACTACGGCGCAATTTAGCTGAGTTGCCCGAACTAACGCAATATCTTATCCCCAAAGAGGTTAATGGCGTCACATCCTACTGGAACCCGTTGGACGCGCCAGAAACACTCCCCACCTCAACACAGAAAAACTTCACCTTTAGCATGTGGCCGCAAAAGGCGGTTCACAACGGCAAAGTTTTTGTTGCCATCCAAAATGAGGCCAACATCACGCAGCGTTTCAAGCTAAGCGCAACCAGCGATGCGGCGCTGTCGTTTACCAGCGCCACATGGGAAGTCACGGTCCCTGCTGGGGTGGAAAAACGGGTTGCCTTTATCGTCCATGCGGATGAACGTCCGTTGCTTGGTGACATCAGCCACCCTGAATTTGAAATTGAGGTTGAGTCAGATGGCAATCAACATCAATCATCAACAGGAACGGTCGCCATCGCGTCGCGTTTATCCCAACGAATGCTGCTTTTTAGCCTCACCATGCTGTTCTTGGTGCTCATCAGCTACCTTGTTACGGGCATCCTATAAGGTTATTTCAAGAAAATAAGGCCCTTAAGGAAAGGTGTGGCCAACTACACTCGCACCCAAATGACACCATCTACGATTTTGATCGGGAACCGCGATAGACGACAGGTTTCATCTTCAGGCCACAGCGTTCGGCCGCTGCGCAGATCAAACTTCCAGCCGTGTAGCGGACAGGAGATGCGATCACGGTGCAGCGTTCCATCGCCTAGATCGGCCGCCGCATGCGGACAGCTTCCTGAAAAAGCGATAATCTCGCCGTCAAGTCGGGTTAACAATATGTCAACATCATCCACAGTTAACGCCGTTAACCTGTTTGGTAAAACCATTTTTGCCCGTATACGGCTCTTAATAAATTGTTCGTCATCTTTAATTTTACGTCGAAACATAGTCAAAATAAGTTGAAATCTAGCTTTATCAATACGCCTACTTTTTGTAAAAAGCTGTACAAAATCAGACGGGCAAGGAACCAATTCTAACGCAAGTTAAATTGCTCACATTGAGAGAAACAGCACATATGGTGGTTTAGGTCGATTTTCACTACCAAAACCAGCATATACAGTTTATACAGGCATTTTCTGAAACGCAATCAGCCAAGATCACCTAAAAACACCAATTTGCCCACCAAATGACCCGTAAATGTAAAGTCGATCTGTTTTCTTCTCTGGACATTCCTGTTATAGTACTAATGGATACGCGAGAAGGGTCCAGATAGGAAAAATTTAACATTGACAAAAGCTAGACACAAGCCACGTATTATCCGCTTAGTTACTTGTCTAACTTCCTGTTCATTTTGAACAGAATAGTCAACCTACGGAAAATGGTGGGAGCCGTTTAACGCTTGGAGTAAAAGTCATGACTCGAAGAACAAATACGATTATTTATTTGTGCCTACTTGTTGTTGTTGTCATTTTGGCAGCGTCAACCGTCAGCGCACAAGATACAATTCAAATGCAACAAATTGCCGAAGATGCCACGTCAAGTGCGCCAACCGCGATTGTTGTTCAAGCACTTGAAGTCGAACGCAGCCCCCTTGAATGGGCACTCGTTTTACAAGGTGCTGTGTTGCTATTTCTATTTACGCTGCTGACGCTTAACCACTCAGTTCGCGACCACGTTCTTAAACATGTGCGCGTGCGTGTTTACGACCCAGGTCGATTATAGACAACGCATTCCCTTCTATTTGCAGCGCTTGACAGCCTCAAATCTACCTGATACCATGCCGACGAAATGCGACCGATAGGGTCGCGTTTTTGTTTTTGGAGAAGCATATGCAAGATGAAACAAGACGCCCGCTCGTCTGTCGGGGTGTCCGAGGCGCAACAACTGTTAATAACAACAATCGTGAAGAAATTTTAGAAGCGACCCGTGAGCTACTGTACATTTTGATTCGTGCGAATGGTATTCATCACGACGATGTTGCCAGCGCTTGGTTTACCACCACAACAGACCTCAACACAACCTACCCCGCCATCGCTGCCCGTCAATTAGGATGGTATGATGTTGCCTTGTTGTGCAGCCATGAGCTAGAAATTGTGGACGGCCTGCCGATGTGCGTGCGCGTGTTGATCCACTGGAATACGTTTAAGACACCACAGGAAATTCACAACGTTTATTTGCGCGATGCGACTACACTGCGCAAAGATCGCAACACCGTTCCGCCTGTGCCGCTTGAGGAAGTCGAGGCGGCTGTCAAACATATCGATTTGAGCACATTGGAAGCCAACCGCCCGACCGCCTATTCCCTTCAAACTTATACTCACGACTCATGATTGTCATAATGCAGCCAGGTGCAAGCACTCGCGAAATCTCCGCCGTTATTACGCGAATTGAAGATTTAGGCTATCGGGTTCATCTTTCGGAAGGAGATGAATGGTCGATTATTGGGATTGTGGGCAATGGTCGGCCGATTGAGCATGGTCAATTCGGCCGAATGGCGGGCGTCGAACGTGCCGTCCGCGTCAGTTCCCGTTATAAACTCGCCAGCCGCAACTTTCACCCCAAGGATACCGTTTTTGACGTTCGCAAAACGTCAGTCGGGGGCAACAACCTAACAATTATTGCGGGGCCGTCCGCGCTCGAAAGCCGTTCGCAGATAGTCGAAACCGCATGGGCGATTAAAGAAGCAGGCGGGCATGTGTTGCACGGCGGGGCTTACATCGCTCGCCGTTCCCCTTACGCATTCCAAGGCTTGGGCCGTCAGGCGTTGAGCTATTTGGCCGAGGCGCGTGAGGCGACAGGCTTGCCGATTATCACCGAAATTTTTGATCCTGAATTGGTTCCGCTTGCAACCGAAACGGTTGATATGCTGATTATCGGGTCCCGCAATATGTACAACATGGCGCTGCTGCGGGCGGTTGGGCAATCGCAAAAGCCGTGTATTTTGAAGCGGGCGGGAAATGCGACGATTGAGGAGTGGCTGCTGGCGGCCGAATATCTATTGAACTATGGCAACGCCCAGATTGCGCTTTGTGAACGTGGTATCGTGGCTTTTCCAAAGGAGACGCGCAACACGTTTGACATCAACGCTATCCCTTTAACCAAACAGCTTTCCCATTTGCCCATTATTGCAGACCCAAGTCACGGAACGGGAAATTGGACGCTGGTTCGGCCGATTTCCCGCGCAGCCATCGCCGCTGGCGCACACGGCGTCTTTGTCAATGTCCACATGCACCCCGACAAAGCGATGTGCGACGGTGGACAATCGCTCAAGCCCGAACAGTTCTCCAAGCTCGTCAAAGAAGTCAACGCTATCTCAGCCGCTGTGTCCAGCTAAGTCAAGGCAGTCGGTATTCGGGAAAAGACACCAAATGCCGACCGTTGCACATCCTTTTTCTGGCTAGTCGCCTATCGCTGGAGCCATATTGCTACGTTTTGCGCGTCTTGCTTGTAGTTTACGCACAAGTTCGGCGTGTTTTTCTTTCGTCAACGGGTATTTGTTCGCGGCCCACATGGAGCACACAAGCAGGATGGCGGGGACAATTCCGATGAAGATGCGGAGGGCTGTGATGGATTCGGCCGATTTCACCGTCTCATCAAACCCCAGCCACCCCAATGTTGTCGTCACCAAAAACACGGCAAACCCCGCCGCCAGCTTACGGAAAAAGACCAAATAGCCAGCATAAACACCCTCACGCCGCTTGCCCGTATTCCACTCGTCTTCCTCAATAACATCTGCCACAATCGCCCACGGAATCGCATTCGCTGCGCTGTAGCCCAAGCCCGCAATCGCGCCGATGCTCAGCAAAACAGGAAACGAGATCCCAGCAGGCACAAACCCAATCGCCAACATCACGGCCGCCCAAATTGCCATCGCGTAAATATACGTTTTCCGCTTTCCATACCGATGCTGCAAGCGCACAACCACAGGCATAAACAAAAACGCAACGAGCAGCACAACACCCAAAAAGATGCTGCCAGTTCCCTGTCCATCGGGGAAGCCCAGCGCATCAATCACGAAAAAGATGAAAATGGCGGCGATAATGTCCACGGCCGTAAAGGTCAACAAATAGACAATCGCGCCCCACTTAAATGATTCATTGGCAAACACCTCACGAAACGTCTTGAAGAAGTTGATACTGTCATCATCTGGCTCTGCATCTGGTTCACGAATCACCATAAACAAAATCAGCGGCACAACTACCATTACACTGCCCCAAATTGCGGCGGCTACGGCATAACCTTGCGCGTTGGGCGCGGGTGCATCAAACCAATTTGAGAATACGCTGTCCGCCAGCACCTTAAACGCCGCTGCCGTAATCAGCGTCGCCAACATTGCCATGCTCATGCGCCAGCCAGCCAAACTGCTGCGCTCGTCATAATCCTGCGTCAATTCGGCCGTCAGCGCCGAATACGGCACGTTGATAATCGTAAAACTCAGATCAAACACAAAGAAGATCGCAATGTAGTAAATGATGTAAGCAAGTTCAGACCCTAACCCTGGATCATAAAAGCTGAAAAAGAAAGAGATACCCAGCGGCAATGCACCAATCAAAAAGAAGGGACGCCGACGTCCTAAGTTAGACCGCAGCCTGTCGCTAATCATGCCAACTATGGGGTCGTTAATCGCGTCCCAAATACGGCCCACCGCCACAATAAGCCCTGCCGCCCCGATCCGCAGCCCCACAATCTCTGTTAAAAAGATTAGCCAAAAAAAGCTCCGCGCCGTCAACGCCGCCACCGTTGGAAAATCACCCAACCCATAAACAAACTTCGTCATCGTCGTCAGCTTCTTATCCATAATCAAAACCTCGCTACAACCCAAACAGAGCACCAAAGAAAACACCCATCATCATCTTGGCGGATCTTTCTCCTTCGACATTTGCTCTGTAGGGTTCATTGTCCCAACATCTTCTCGCGCATCTTCTATATCGTGCAAGTATAACGCCAAGTTGGCAAAGCATGGGTACTCGCCTCGCAGGGATGACACACATAGTTTGCTTGTTTCTCAAATGTATGCCGCCACAACAATTTTTCTTGAATCAATAGCCATCTGCCAAATTCACAGCCATATTTCGACTACTCAAATAAAAATACCGCTTAAAAAACAAGTCTTTAGCCAAAGCGATAAAGCGCAAGTACGGTTTTGAAGGCGTTCGCTGTACAATTGCACGCGAATTGTAGATTTTTATTCTTGGTGCTAAACAGCAAGCATTGTTAATACAATCGATTCTTCATCTATTGTGCAGTATCGCTCTAGCAGCTTGGGTTTAGAAACCAACTACCCGGAGAAGACTATGACCTTGAAGAAATTGTCCTTTTTTCTAGTGTTGCTTGCTGCATTTATTGTGGCGTGCAGCGGCGATACAGCCCAAGACATCCAAGATGTCGCGGACCAAGTCGGTGACGCGGCCGAACAAGTGGCTGACAACGCTGAAGGAATTGCTAATCAGGCTGAAGAAGTGGTTGAGCAAGCGGCCGAGGTTGTTGCACAGGTTGTTGATGAGTTGTCTTGTGACGACGCAATTGGCTGTGTTGAAATCGCTGCTGGCGACCCAATCAAACTCGCTTCTGCACTTGTTGTGACTGGTCCGAACGAATCGCTCGGCCTTGACTCACAATATGGTGTCGAGATCGCAATTGCAGATCGTGGCGAATTGTTCGGTCACGAGGTTACATTACAGGCTGAGGATGATGGCTGTTCGGCCGAAGGCGGACAAACCGCAGGCCAGAAAATTGTTTCTGACCCCAGCATCGTTGGTGTTGTTGGTACAAGCTGTTCAGGTGCAGGCGTCCCCATGTCACAAATCGTTTGTGATGCAGGTATCGCGATGGTTTCTCCATCAAACACCGCGCCAGTTCTAACGGGCGAAGACACCCGCCAATCTTGCTACTTCCGCACAGCGCACAACGACAAGATTCAGGGTAAAGCAATGGCTGACTTCGTTTATAACGAACTTGGCATCACCAAAGCAGCCGCCATTCATGACGGCGACCCCTACACCGAAGGTCTAGCAAGCGTATTCCGCGACAGCTTCACCGCAAACGGTGGCGAGATCGTTGCTTTTGAAGCAGAAGCTGCGGATGCAACCAACGTTGAACCACTGCTCACCTCTGTCGCCGCCGCTGGCCCAGAGTTGATCTACTATCCTGTTTTCATTCCGCTTGGCTCTTTGTTGACCAAGACGGCACAAGAAATCGACGGCCTCGCTGGCGTGACGCTAGCCGCTGCTGACGGCGTGTTGTCACCAGACTTCATCGACGCCGCTGGCGATGCCTCAGAAGGCATGTACATGTCTGGCCCAGACCTCGGTTTCGGCAATGACATCTACACAAATTTCCTCGCAACTTACGAAGCTGAATACGGAACGGAGCCAACCGCACCTTTCCACGCACACGCTTATGATGCGACCAACATGATTTTGGACGCAATTGCAGCCGTTGCACAAGTTGATGCAGATGGCAATATGCTCATCGGCCGTCAAGCGCTCATCGACGCGATTGGCTCAACATCTGGCATGGCTGGTATCACTGGGACATTGTCCTGTGATGCAAATGGTGACTGTGCAGACGCACGTATCGCTGTTAACCAAGTTCAAGCTGGCGAATTTGTACCTGTTGCTGGTGCGGCCGACGCAATGGACAGCGGCGCAATGGGCGACGGATTCAGCGTTTGTCAAGTAACTGACGTTGGCGGTATTGATGACAAGTCATTCAACGCAACGGCGTGGGTTGGTGCAGAAATTGCGGCCGATTCCCTCAACGGCGAAGCAAAATTCCTCGAATCACAGCAACAAACTGATTACGAACGCAACATCAATGCGTTTGTAGACGAAGGTTGTGATCTCATCGTAACTGTTGGCTTCCTGCTTGGAGATGCAACCGCAGCCGCCGCTGAAGCAAATCCAGACCAGAAATTCTCAATCATCGACTTTGCCTATGAACCAGCATTTGATAACGTTATCGGTCAGGTTTATGCAATCGACCAAGCTGCTTTCCTTGCAGGGTATGTAGCAGCATCAGCAACCGAAACAGGTATCGTCGGAACCTTTGGCGGTATCAATATTCCACCAGTAACCGCATTCATGGATGGTTACGTCATGGGTGTGAATTACCATAATGAGACACAAGGTACAAGCGTAGAAGTTATCGGTTGGGACCTTGAGGCTCAAGACGGCCTCTTCACAGGCAACTTTGACAGCACCGATGATGGTCGCACACTTGGCGAGTCACTGCTTGATGAAGGCGCTGACGTCATTCTGCCAGTTGCTGGCCCTGTCGGTCTCGGTACGGCAGCAGCCGTTCAAGAACGCGGCAACGCATGGATCGTGGGTGTTGACACCGACTGGACACAAAGCGCACCAGAATTCTCTGACATCATCCTAACTTCTATCATGAAGCGTATGGATGTCTCTGTCGTTGAAGTTTCTAACATGGCAGCATCTGGCGACTTTGAAGGTGGCCTTTTCGTTTCTACACTGGAAAATGGTGGTGTGAGCATCACTGATGGACCATATGAAGCTGATATTGAGCCACTTATCCAAGGCATTGTTGCTGGCGAAATCGCAACAGCACCAGGCCAAATGATGGACAGTGGTGACGGCGCGATGGCATCTTCTGACGAAGAATGTGCGCACGACATGAGCGGTCAGGAAATCGTTCTGCACCAACAAGCAGGTCGTGAAGGCCCGTTGGCATCTATCCTTGGTGATGGGTTCGCGTTGGCTACAGTAGACATCGTCAACTACATCAATGACAATGGCGGTATCTGTGGTGCTGAAGTTGTGGTTGAGTTCTGCGAAACAAACTACAACCCAGAAATGGAAGTTGCTTGTTATGAGCAGTTCCGTGCGGCTGATCCAAAACCAGTCATGCTGTTCACCTACGGCTCTGGTGCAACTATTGCTCTGAAAGACCGTGTTGTTGAGGATAAAATCCCTAACTTGGCGGCAGGCCTTAATGCAGACGCATTCTACAATCCAGCAGACGGCTACACCTTTGGTGCAGCGCCAATTTACTCTGACCAGTTCGCTGGCTTTGTTGAATTTGTTTCAGAAAATTGGGCAGACATCAAACCAGAAGGCGCAAGCGACGACATCGTTGTTGGCGTAATCGGTTGGGCCAACGCATTTGGCGCAGGTGCAACTACTGATGCAGCAATTGCCTATGCGGAAAGCTTGGGCGTCACCGTGTTGCCGCTTGAAGAACAAGCCATTTCACCAGATGCAGACGTGTCTGGTTCAGTTCAAACGCTTGCACTGGGCGGTGCGAACGTTATCTACTCACAAAACTTGTCATTCGGTACGGCACAGGTTATCGGTACGATCCGTGCGCTTGGCCTCTGGGACTCATTTGTTGTGGGTGGTGTAAACTGGACGTTCAATACAGACGTATTGGCGATTCTTGGTGAAAACGTTGCAATTGCAGACGGTTACTACGGTATGATGCCATACGCATGGTGGAGCGACAGCGACATTGAAGGTGTTCAACTGGCCGAAGAGTTGCTTGCAGCCGGCGGACATGGACCATCAGCACGCGCAACCACCTACTTGACAACGCTTGACAGCTTCCTGATTGCTAAGAAAGTCCTGATCAGCGTCATCAACGAACATGGGCCAGAAGGCATCACGGGTGAAAACGTGAAGCTGATGATGGAATCTATGGGTGAAATCACAGGCCAAGGCATTTTGCACTTGGACGCAGCTGATGGCAGCCGCGCTAGCCACAAATCACAAGTCCGTCAATGGAAGTGGAACGGCGAAAGCATGGACTACACCATCGCTCAAGATTGGGCACCACTGCCTGATACCCGTCCATAATATTTAGCGGCTGAATTTTATTCAGCTAGCTTGATAAAAGAGGGTGATGGTTTTAGCCATCACCCTCTTTTTGATCCTGATTTCAGAGTCAGGCTAGGTTGTTTGTTGGCGAAAACCTCAGAGGTTTTTATGCACAGGGTAGAGTAGACAACGATAAACTTCTGAGTTTTGTTGATCGGCCCTTTTCATGATCTGCTTGGCCGATTTCAAAAGACGCCCCAGCGGGGCGTCTCTACGGGGGTTTTTGCTGGCTTAGAACATCGCTCGGAGTGCGCCCCAGACGATTAGACCGATAGCCCAAGGGAGTTGCAGCCCAATTTTCTGCTGTCTGGTTAAAATAAGCTGTGGGATATGCTTCTGTCGCCATCGTCTACCAACTGCGCGGACACAGAAAAACAGGCCAATTGGGAGCAAGACAAACAAACATGTTCTGACTGTTTCAAGCCATTCATCAAATTGAAAATGGGGGCTGTTGAGTTGTTTAGCTTGATCCACTGTCACACCAATATCGCCTGTTAGTCGCA
>JBMZDF010000206.1:0-9735 GCA_049614105.1 Promineifilaceae bacterium (SeqCode) | reverse complement strand
GGCAACAAAACATCTATCTTTCGACACCATTTGGTTTTGGCTGGTGATTGGGCTGAGCGTACTTTTGCTGGCGCTGGGCGGGGTTGGGCTGAGTTCGGCCGATAAAACAGCGACAGGATACGATCCGCTGAGTTCGGCCGAAATTGATGCGATCACCAACGGTGCGTTAATCGACACCCGCACCACGGCGCAGATGGAAGTATTGTTAGTTGAACGACACAGCGAGTCAAAACAGACGGAGCAACGTGGCACTTGGCGACGACGAGCCGATGTCTATCTTTATGACTATGCGACAAATCAGCTAACGGTTGCGCTGGTTGACGTTGAAAGTGGCGTTGTCGAGTCGATTGAACAGGCGCGAATGGTGCAGTTACCGCTGACTGAGGCTGAGATTGCGCGGGCGATTGAGATTGTGGAGGCAGATGAGGCTGTGTGGGCGGCGGTTTCGGCCGAATTAAGCCGAGCCACCGACACAGAACTACCCTCCCTCGCTGCGGTTCAAATCAAAGCGTTTACGTTTGTCGCGACCTCACTACCGCATCGGGCCAACGCCGCCTCGCAAGCCTGCGGGCTGCAACGCTGCGCCCAGTTATTACTTTACACAACAGACGACATTGCGCTCGACCTGATGCCAATCGTCAACTTATCAACCCACGAAACGACGCAGGTGATGGGGCTTGTCTCCGACGCGCCACATTTTCATTTTGGAGGCGATCAACATGAGCATTAGCATGAGAAGAACCCGACTGGCAATGCTTGTCTTGGCCTGTTCGCTCGCATTTTTTCTCTATTCGCAGGTCAGTTTTGCCGATCCGCCGCTGACTTGTTCGGCCGATTATTACATCAGCCAAACGATGCCCAACGGCAGCGAATGGGAACTGTGTTGGGAACATCGCCAGCGCGAAGGGATTGTCTACCATGACATGACGTTCACGACGCCCAACGGCGCACGGCGCGAGGTGCTCAATCAGGCTTATCTCGCACAGCTTCACGTGCCTTACGATGATGATGGCGCACGCTATCACGATGTGACTGATTTTGGTTTGGGCGGGATCGCGTTACAGGGGTTGAGTTCGGCCGATTGCCCCAACGGCACATTGCTGAGTGTTGACGGCAAGGACGTGCTTTGCCAGCGCGTCGAGTCACGTGGCTATGCTTTCAAGGACAAAGAGGAATTGCGCGAGGGACATTTGCTCAGCCTTTACAGCACCTCGCTTGTTGGCGCATACCACTACATCATCGAATGGCGCTTACACGATGACGGCACGCTCGAACCTGTGATCGGCGCAACGGGGCGTTTGCAACGTTTCGGCACGGACACACGCTACGGCTGGCCGATTCGCAACGATGACACGCTCGGGTTGTCCCACACGCACAACTACTATTGGCGGCTTGATTTTGATCTAAACGGCACAAGTGATGATGATATCGTAGAGGAGTTCAACTTTATCGCCACCGACAACAATCAAAAATATGAGTTGGTTCAAACGCCATTCACAACAGAACAGGCACGCTCGATTAATCCCAACACCCAGCGCAGTTGGCGCATTTCGGACAGCACCAAAAATTCAGAAGGGCACGCCATCTCCTACGAAATCGACCTGCGTAATTTAGGACATCGAGACGAAGGCCCTGCACTTGAGCCTTGGACATTCAATGATGTTTATGTCACAAACAACCGATTGTGCGAACAATTCGCCTCGCATAACCCTACAACATCAGGCTGCACGTCTGACCTCTCAACTTTTGTAAACGGTGAAACGCTCCAAGATAGTGTCATCTGGGTCGGTCTGAGTTTTCATCATATTCCACGCGATGAGGATGAGCCAAATATGCACGCCCACTGGAACAGTTTCGAGATCGTGCCGCGTGATTGGACATCAGATAACTTGCTGGCCCCCGCCATTCCTGAACCAACTGCAGTTGACCTACAACAAACCGAAGCAGTTTCGTCACTGACGCCACTGCTGTCGCTTGTCAGCATCCTGTTGTTAATAACAGGTGCGTTGTTGGTAAAACACAGCCGTTAGAACCATTGCTATATCTACCACCGACGGTTATTGTCCGTCTCACGATAATCACTGGCATCACATCGTTGTAAACGAGTGTGCGGTAGTGCAGCCTCCATTGTGCGCTTGCTCCACATCCCAAAAAGCCCATCACGTCGTAGGATTTTTAGATTGCGCAACCTCAGAATTTGTCGCGGGGCAGTCGCCAACCGTCTGTGAAGAATGGTCAACGTGTCAAGCTGTTTAAACTTAGATAACGCTGATGGGGCGTTGTCAGGATAATTATCCGTCCAATAATCGAGAATAAAGTGTCGCAGTGTAGAGTGTTTTGCCAATGTCTTCACTGATCTTTCAATCACGTCCATTTGTTCACACAGATGAAAATCTGTATGCAGTGATTCAAACGGGGTTGCTAAAATCACCTCATGCAGTTCATGATTGAGCTTGAGCCATGTCAGATGCTTTAATTGTTTCATCTGGCTGATGGCTGTTTCATACACAATCTCGGCCGAGGGTTGTGGCAAGTGTATGGTAAGGCGTTCTAACGCTGGCAACTGACCCAGTTGGGATAAAAGATGAAAGGCTGTCTCGGCCGAAAGTGACTCGCCAATCAACAACTGCACCTCATTCAGATTTGGCAACATCAATAGCGCATCGGGCAGTGTATTAAATTGACGATTAACGCTTCCTGTGAAACGCAATGTTAGCTGGCGCAGCGCCTTTAGTTGCCCGACTGAATCAGGGAAATGTGTTAAGCATGTTGCATTTAGCTCAAGACGTTCTAGTCGCTCACATCGGCCGATACTTTCTGGTAATTGGGTGATCAGATTGTTGCGTAAGTCGAGATAGCGTAATGCTGACAAGTCACCCAGTGCAGTAGGCAGTTGCGTTATCCCCTTTTTGGGCAAGCGTAACTTTTCTAACTGGGAAAGCTTACACCATTGATCTGGCACTGTATTTTGCTTGTCATCAAGCGAACATTGTGACAAGTCCAGCGTTTTAAGCTGGGCAAACTCGCCCAGTATAGGAAACAATTGTTCCAAGCTCTTGCCTAAAATCAAGGTTTCCAACTTCGGGAGTTGGGCAATGGCAGGAGCTATTACTTTCAATGAGAGGTAATCGTAAAACTCAAGATGGCGCAGATCATGAAGTCGGCTGATTTCATCCACTAGCCCACCATTTACACAATCTAACTTCAACGATTGCAGTTGTGTCAACGGCAACAGTTCATTAGCATTCCAGCCTCGGCCATCCAGTTGCAGATGTTTTACATGCGCAATCTCGTTAAATGGCATCTCGTTAGCATCTTTTCGTCCTGCTATGGGCAAAATAACAGATTCAAGCTGCGGAAACGTTCCCAACGTGGTCAACATCTGTGACCAAAGTGCAGAATCACGTGCCAGCTTATAGGTTATTTGGAACGTCGTGATATGTGCAAAATGCGGCAGCATCTCAACAAACAATGTAAATACATCGAGCGTTTTGATGTGCAACTCGGGCATCACTTTCAACGTCTTAATCGTAGACAAGCGCGTCAGCAGTTCGCGCAGCCCATGTCGACTCAGAGGTGTTCTCCAACCTTTGCTTTTTCCAAAATCAATCTCCTCTACTGTCAAGAATCGGCACGTTTCAGGCAGTTCAAACTGTTTATACCCCCTGTCTAGATACGTCCTTGGCATATTTTGATTAATAATCAGCGTCTTGAGCGTTTTGATACGGCCCAACTGTTCACATGCGGTATCCCAATCCAATATCGGGTTATCAGTCAAATCGAGCGTCGTCAGATTGGGCATTACAAACAGCTCTTCTGGCAAATTAGATAACTCGTGATTGCTTAAATCGAGCGTTTCGGCCGATAAATCATCACGAATAATGTCAGCCAGCACCTTCGTTTTTGGCAATGCGGCTTCAAGATGTCGAATGATGCTGGTTGGCAACCCCGTCGCATACAGTTTGAGTTCCTTTAACTGAGTCAGACTGTACAGCACATCGATATTGGTCAGTAAATTGCCCTGCAAATTGAGATGAGTAAGTGTCTGAGGGAGTTGTGGCACATACGTCAGTTGGCAGTCGCGCAAACCTAGTTTAAGCAAATTGAGTGACGTCAGTTCATCACCAATCACAAGCGGATTACCACTCAAATCCAACGAGGTGAGGATTGGATCACGCAAGCGTTCAATCGGAATCGACCTTAAAAAACAGTGCCCCAAACCGACATGTTTGCCTAGAGGCGCAGCCAACTTCGCTATTTTTTTCTCAGCCATGGCCAACGTATTCATTTGGTTGGTATTCATTTGGCTGGTCTCAATCAACTCCCTACAACGGTTTGCAATAAACTCATAGCGTTCCTTATGAATATTGCGGTTAAAATGGCCCATTGAGAGCTTGAGCGATTTAGAAACAAGGCGCAACCACTCGGCAGCGTATGTGGGCATATCTTCATCAAGGTGTTTGAACGCAACCGAAGCCTGTTGCAAAGCTATCAACCGATCGATTGTCATGACTGACCCTGCCTTAGCAAACTTTTTCAGAAAGTCAGCTGGCGTTCGAGCACGAATATCACCAGCCACCTCATAAAATGTTGCATCATGATGTAGGGTAATCACCTGTCCTGTTTCAAGCAACAATAAAAATTGGATGCCAGCGTTATCATAGCCGATCCAATCGCCAGGAAATAGCTCATCACCAAATCGGTAGACCAGCCTATTATATGTCCAAGGGGTTCCCAGAAAACAAGCCTGAAATGGCCTGAGAGTGAACATTCCCGCAGCGGGCACCATGTCAAAAATATACGCTTCTACTGTTGAATGGATGGTTGTAATACCATAAGTCTGTTTAACTGCATCTAAAAAACGTGTGCGATCTTTATCTAACTCAAACTGTTTCCATGCTTCTTGTAGCATAAATAAATCCTCCAGCTGGCACTTTTTCATCGTATATACGATTTTAGCCGCTTATTATAACCAGAAATAGGCTGACAAGCAATTATTGACGAAAACCTCAGAGGTCTTTATGCACAGACCAGAGCAGCTAACAACAAACCTCTGAGGTTTATTAATCGAAACTTTAGCAATCTTTTTATTCCCCTAACGACCCCGTGCAATATTTATAAACAGGTTCTCAACACTGTCAGCGTTAACGTTTTCACAACGGCGATCAAGTCGTCGAGCGGCACATACTCATCAGGCTGGTGCGCTTTGCGGACGTCGCCGGGGCCAAACATAATGGTTGGTGTGTTGGCGTGATGCACAAGCAAACGCATGTCTGCGCCGTAGGTCATGCCGCGCTGGATCGGCACGTTGCCCGTTAGTTCAGAGAAAGCGTCGCTAACTGTGCCAACGATTGGATGTGATGGGTCGATTCCCGCTGCTTCAAACTGGCCGCCCCACCATTCAACTGTCGGCCGATTAACAGCCAAAAACGCATCCTGATCGGCCGCCGCCTGCACAACCGCCTCAAACGCCCGTCGCGCCGTCGCTGTGTCCTCATCAACCGCCACGCCAAAACGCCCTTCAAACGTCAAACTTTCTGCAACGGTCGATGCCCAGTTGCCCGCCTGAATCGTGCCAACGCAAATCGGATAAGGCAGCTCGTAATCGGCAAAACGCACATCTTTGATCGTCGCGTTGCGCTCCGCTTCGTAAGCCATAATCGCGTTGTAGAGCGGCATAAACTTTTCAATCGCGCTCACCCCTTCAAGCCGCATCGCACCGTGTGCCGCATGGCCCGGAACGGTGATACGGAAGTTGAGCGCCCCCGCTTGGGCAGGTGCAATCATTAGTTCGGTTGGCTCCATAATGATCGCAGCATCGGCCGAATAGCCGCGCAAACAAGTCGCCAGCGCACCCACGCCACCGTCCTCTTCTCCGATCACTGCCTGAATCATCAGCTTGCCGTCTAGCTCAATACCCGCATCGCGGATCGCTTTGGCGGCAAACAGGGCGCAGCACAGACCGCCTTTCATGTCGAGCGCACCTCGGCCGAAGACCTTGCCATCTTTGACAGTCGCCCGCCAAGGGTCAACCGTCCAATTCTCAAGCTCGCCCGCTGGCACAACGTCCACATGACCATTCAAAATCAGCGATCGGCCGTTTCCTTTGCCCATCGACCCAACAACGCCTAGCCCTTCTTCGCGAAACACTTCCTCGCAATAAGAAGGATGTTGGCGCACTGCGTCAAGGTCAATTTCCCATTCGTCAACGTCCAGACCCAGCTCACGCATTTTTGCCGCCACGTGGCGCTGCGCGGCCGATTCCTGCCCATCTAGGCTCTGAACCGCAACAAACTCGTCCAAATAGGCCAACATGCCCTCAATATCAATCGCATCAAGCGCTTTTTTCTCTAATTCGTTCATAGGATTTAGGTAATCAGGGAGTGAGGCTCCCACAGAGACCGTAGCAGCCAGTCCAGTTCGTACTCGCTCCGTCGCTCAGCGATGGAGCACCGATCTTGCCGCTCTGCGGCCCGTAGATAAAGCTCCCACGGAGACCGCAGGAGCTAGTCCAATGCTTCTTCCCAGTTAATAGCTTCGCAACACAGGGCGCGTCAAACAGGTCGCACCACCTTCCGCCTTGAGAGAAATTTCATCACCTGTGTAGGTCAGCACTTCGCAGCCTGCTGCTTCAAGACGCTGTTTGGTGATCACATTTTGCTTGAGCAGCAAACATTTACCTGGCAAAATTGCCAGCACGTTCGGCCCCATTGTGTCCCATTCCTCTTTTGGCACACGGACAAAACGGAAGCCACGCGCCTTGAGCATTTGCCAGAACGGAACGGGCATCAGCTCTTCATAAACAACCGCAACATCGTGATCAACAATGCTGATAAAGGACATCAGATGCAGGCAAGCTTCTGGCCCCGTAAAAAATGGCAGGTGGACAGGGATAATGTCGACATCAGCGGGCAACGCTTCGCGCAGTTGATCGAGTCCCGCTTGATTAGTACGAAAGCCAAGGCCCACCGCGAGTGTTTTGGGATCTACCCACAGCAAATCGCCCCCCTCCGCACGGGCATCCCCATGCAGTCGATAATGAATTGGCACGCCCATTTTTTCAAGCGTCACACCAATTGCGTTTGGTTCGCCGCTGCGCAACGGCTTGCCCATGTTGAGCAAAATCGCGCCCTGATCGCAAACAATCACAGGGTCATGCGTGAAAATCGCGTCAGCATGACCTTCTAAGGGCGCATCATGATAGACCACTTCGCAGCCTGCCGCGTTCAGTGTCGCAACCAACGCATCATGCTCCGCTTTGGCGGCCTCAAATTGAATCGGTGCGGCATAATGCCATTTCGCTGGATCTGCGTATCCAAATGTTTCATCAGGGCGGCGCACAATCACCGTTTGAATGTCGCCAACCATGCTTTGACTACCGTAGCTTCGTTCCACAATTTACCTCAGTTGAGCGCCCGTTCTAAGCATCTGAATAATTGATAGAACGGGCCTAAATTTTGGGGATCATCTTGCGTGTTTAGCAGATTGTCAAGGATAAACACAAAAGTAGTCAGACAGCGAATTCACAGGGCATTTCATCACGCACGTGCTAAGGAACTGTCGCGTCCGTGTTAAGCATCATGTACAAATCGTCCTCTAGCGTGTCATCAAAGTCGCCTGCCAAAATGCGTTGACACATCGCAATCGTGTGGGTGTAGGGGATGAATTCGGCCGAAAGCGCCCAATAACGCTCAACCACATGAAACGGCTGCGAAAGGAAACGGTGCAACCGTCGCGCACGCATCACCAGCAAACGATCCGCCTCCGTATAAAGTGCGCTATCAAACGCATGCATCCCCATCTTTTCATAGATCGGATGCCAGTCGATATAGCTGGCGAATAGGCGGCGGATTGCGTTGGCCGTTGCCGCATGCGATTCGTCCACAAACGTGTTGGCGTAAGAACGAACGGGGTCGATAGCAGGCCAAAACCCCTGCTTTGCCCGTGTTCGATCGAAGGTCAAGGCAGCGTCAAGCGGCATAATTGCCTCCGCTTCATTGCCGATCGAGTCGTTGCCGCTGATCAGCACGGTGATGGCATGTTTCCCATGCTGACGCGGGACGGCGTTCAACATCGACATGACACCCTCACGCAACGCGACCATTTCATAAATCGTGATCAGGACGTCTTGCCCTGCGGCACAAAGCGCCATTGCACGCGCAAACGCTTTTTCGCACAAATGACGCACCTTGGCATCAGAGTCAGTATTTTTGCCAAAGAAGGTTTCAACCTCATCCTCAACACAACAGTCGCGCCACGCTAAATTCCGACTTGCTTCGGTAAAATCGCCGTGCTCTAGTCCAATCTGCACGCTGCGCCCGCCGTGAAAATTGGCAAAGTTGTACATCAGTTCAGCAACCGTCACATCGTGACCGATGCCAGCCACAGGGGTCAGCAGCGCGTTGTTGCCCCCGCGCTTAAACGGAACCATCATGTCGATTACCTTGATCCCTGTTTCAAGGATTGTGCCGTTTGTGACGGATGGGGTCGCCATTGTGGGGTTGATTTCGGCCGAAACACCCCCCAACAACGCAACCATCTCAACAGCCCGTTTGCTGTATGCCCACGCAAGCGGGCTGCGTCCATGCTGATCGGTTGCCTCAACGTTTGCACCTGCTTCGAGCAAGCGTTGTGCCAGTTTCGGCCGATTATGAATCACCGCCTGATGCAGCGGCGTGATGCCATTGTGCGCGGCCAGATTGGGATCGGCCCCGTTTTCAAGCAAAAATTGAACTACCTTCGGCCGATTCATCGAAATAGCCTCCCCAAGCGGCGTGCTTTGGCGCTTGTTACGCACATTCACATCAGTACCCGCCTCAACCAGCAGCATAACTAAATCTGTTGCACCAATTCCCGCCGCAAAATGCAGCGCCGTGTAACCCAAAGGAAAATACCATCCATCTGACCCAACCCCCCACTCGCTAAACTGTGCAGCCAAATCGGGTTGACGGTTGAGCAAGCGTCGAATTGCAATTAAATCTTGTTTCTTGAGCGCAATCGCAAACTGGACGCGATTGGCAAAGCTATCATCCTGAGAAGGTGTATAAGTTGTTGACATAAACTTGATCCTGTCTTTTAACTGTTGGCGAGCTGTAAACAGCCGCTTTTTAACGGTCGATAACGACAGATCTAAATCAAGAGCAATTTCACGAATCGAGCGATTGTGCAAATAAAAACGCTGAGTCACCCCACGATATAGTTCAGGCAGACTGTTCACAGCGGCTCGCACCGCCTGTGTTTGCTGCATCTGCTCCAACATCGTGTGTGGCTGGTGGCGCATCTCGCTTGTTAGGGATGCATCCTCCAATGCAACAAGCTGAGGCCGTTTGCCGCGCACCTGTCGGTCGCTGTGCTTGACCACAATACGGCGCAACCATGCGGGAAACGCAGCCGCTTCGCGCAGGTGGGGTAGAGATCGATAGGCGTCCAAAAATGCCTCTTGGGCAGCATCTTGCGCCATCGCATGATCGCCAAGGTAGCGCAACGCGGTTGCATAGGCGAAATCTTGAAAACGGAGCAAAATTCGGCCGAAAGCCTCATCATCACCCGCCTGCGCCTTTTGAACCAACACGCACAAATTTTCTGCACCAGTCACCATTGCGTTCATTGTAACCTCTCGTGTTAAACTGTCGTTATAAGAGAGTCCCAGACAAGTAGCAAAAGGTTACCTTGAAACGGCTCGTTATTCGTTATCCGTTATTCGTTATCCGTTATTCGTTATCCGTTATTCGTTAT
>JBMZDF010000205.1:0-9892 GCA_049614105.1 Promineifilaceae bacterium (SeqCode) | reverse complement strand
CTCAGGCTTCGACTGGCTCAGCCACCGCTCTTTACTCAAATGAAACACACCCATTAGATTATCATGATAAAAATTTGGCAAGGTGCAGACCAAAACGAACGGAACTTGTTGAGCATTATTTTTGGCATCATCGCGGTGGTTGCAGTTTTTGGTGTTGTTGGGCAGATTGGTTATTATGCTGAATTCGGCCGAATTCCATACTCCCCCCTACGCTACGCAGCTTGGGCAACCTCACTCACCGCCTACCTGCTCGCTATCACCCACCACATGGCCCACAGCGAGGAAGTGTCGCGCACGCAATTTCTGTTCAACTTTTTCGGCACAACACTCATCGGCGTATTGACCATCTACCTGCTGCCCGAAACCCCTGGCTGGCTGTTGCTCGCACCCATGGGCGGCGACATGGCCCCCCATCTGCGCTGGCCTTACTCGCTCCCACTCTACCTATTTCTTCTGTGCTGCATGGTGCTGCCGCTGTTTGGCTTCCCGCCACGCAATTTAACGCTGGCAAATTTTGCATCGGCCGCCTTCCAAATGGGAGCCATCATCGCCTTTACAGCCGTGTTTAGCGGGTTGCAACGGCAGTTGGCAGATGAAAAAGGGAAACTCGAAGCAGCCAACCAAAAGCTGGCCGTGTATGCGAATGAGGTGGAGGAACTGGCAACGACCAAAGAACGCAACCGCCTCGCCCGCGAAATCCATGACAATTTGGGCCACTATCTAACCGTTGTCAACGTCCAACTTGAAGCGGGCAAACTGTTATTGGAACGCAATCCCGACAAAGCGCGGGCGGCGTTAGAGAAAGCGCAACGCTTGACACAGGAAGGGTTACAGGCGATTCGCGACTCGGTATCTTCGCTGCGTGAGGGCGCATTGAACAAGCCTGTCTCGGAGGCGATTGCGGCATTGATTGAGAATGAGCGTGTGAGTGGCGTTTCGGCCGATTTTCACCTGCTTGGAACCCCTGCCCCGCTTGACCCCAAAACAACGCTCACCCTGTATCGCACCGCGCAGGAAGGGTTAACCAACATCCGCAAACATGCCCAAGCGTCTCAAGTTGATGTTACACTTGACTATCGTTCGGCCGAAACGGTCGAGCTAACGGTTCAAGATGATGGCAACGGCAGCGATCAAGCCAGCGGCGGCTTTGGTCTTGTTGGCATTCAAGAGCGCATCAACCTACTTGACGGTAAACTTAAGATAGAAACAGCGGCTGGCGCAGGGTTCAAGATTTATGTTAGCCTGCCGAAAAATGGGTGATTAGGCTAAATATGATTCGACTTCTTTTAGTAGATGACCAATCTCTTTTTCGCGAAGGACTTAGCACGCTGCTGTCAATTTGGGATGATCTTGACATAGTGGGGGAAGCGGGTAACGGGGAGGAGGCTGTTGTAAAATCGGCCGAATTAACCCCTGATGTGATCCTCATGGATTTGCGGATGCCCAAACTGGATGGGGTTGCCGCTACGCGCCGCATCATGGCGGCACAACCCAACAGCAAAGTGATCGTTTTAACCACATTCGACGACGACGATTTGATTTTTGATGGGTTGCGTGCAGGCGCGGTTGGCTATCTGCTCAAAGATGTCAAATCAGACAAACTGCTTGAAGCAATTCGCACAACGGCCGCTGGCGGCTCCTTTTTGCAACCGTCGATCGCGGCCAAGGTGCTGGCAGAATTTACACGCATGACGCCCCAATCGGTGTCTACCTCACGTGCCAAGCCACAACCTTTGGTCGAACCGCTGTCCAGACGCGAAAATGAGATTTTGAAGGTACTCGCCACAGGTGCAAGCAATCGCGAAATCGCGCGGCAACTTTACATCACGGAAGGCACAGTTAAAAACCACGTCACCAACATTTTAGGCAAACTCGGCGTTCGCGACCGTACACAGGCGGCGTTGAAAGCGAAAAGATTAAATTTAATTTAAGTGCATCAGGGTGTCAGGGATGAATATTGATTCCCAATACGCTGGCTAGCTCACCACCTCACGACCATCTCTATGACGAATATTGAATCGATTTCTCAACAGCTTGATACCGTCGGCATTATTGCCCTTGTGCCGGGCGAACTGCCCCACAATCGCGTGATTGAAATTGCGGACGCGCTGCTTGCCGCGCCGATCTTGGCGGTGCAGATTGTGCCCAACGGCAACAGCACGCTTGACACGCTGCAAGCGTTTCGCCAGCGTGCGGGAGACAACATGCTCGTGGGGGCCGATCGGGTTGAGTCGCTGGCCGAGCTTCAAGCGGTCATTGACGCAGGAGCGCAGTTTGCCTCAACAAGCGGTGAGTTTGAGATCAAGATGATCGGTCACGGCAAGAAAAACGATTTTATGTTTATCCCAACGGTGCATTCGCCTGGACAAACGTTGATGAGTTCTAAAGTGGGCTGTCAGTGGCAAAAAATTCGGGATGACATCGATGTGGAGGGGTTGGAAGGGATGATGGAGCGCAATCATGCGATCGGATTTCGGCCGAAATACATCATCAACCAAATCGCTCTCGAAAACATCGACGCCGCCTATGATGCAGGCGCGAGGCTCACCTGTGTCAACGACATCTATCTTGGCCCCGATCAGCCGATGCACGACATCATTACCCGTGCGCGTGAAGCACGTCAGATTTGGCTAGACAGTCGCGCTGAATCGGCCGAATAGGTTACAATCTAAACGTTATGAGTGCATTTAATCGGTTGATTGATACGGTTTTGTTTTGGGGCGGGTTCGCAGGCAGTGCTTATCTTACCTATCGCAAGATGCCCGGCGTTTTGAAAGAGTCAGTTGCCGCCCTGAGCAACAATCCACAGGCGCAAAAGCTCCTTGCCGACAGCAGCTTGAGCAAAAAACTTGCTAAGCGTTTCCACACGTCGGCAACGGTGGACGAGGCGATCACGCAGGTGCGCCGTTTGAACCAGCAGCAGGTTGGCGTCACGCTGAACTTGATGGGCGAAAATATTGACTATGCTTATCAGGCGCTTGAGGCGAAAGAGGCGTATGTTGCGTTGATTCAAACTATTTCGGCCGAAACGCTCAACGCTCATCTCAGCATTAAACCTTCCCACATTGGCCTAAACCAATCCGCTCAATTTGCACAAGACAATCTCAGCACCATTCTAAAAGCAGCCCAAGCAGCCAATATTGACGTGCTGCTTGAAACAGAAACGCATGACCAAGTTGAGGCAGATATTATGCTCTACAACGCCATGCGCGATGCGGGGTTTGAGGCACTGGGCATTACGTTGCAGATGGTGCTGCGCCGAACCAGTCACGATTTGGAAAGTTTGATTTATCGGGGCGCTCATGTTCGATTGGTGCAAGGGGACAATAGCGCAGGCAGTGGGGCGCAACTCATCAGCGAACATGACCTGTTAAATCGTTTCACCCATTCGATCAAACGTCTGTTGAGTGAGCATGGCGCACGACATGGGGCACGTCTCACGCTGCATACGGCAAGCAACTTGCTGATTCAAACCGCCTTTGATCAACTGCGTGCGGAGAATCTGCCAAAAAGCGCCGTCGACATCGAGCTGCGCCATGGTGAACGCCCTGAACTGCTCCCACATCTTGTCGAGGAAGGGTATGCCGTTTCTGTCTATCATCCAATCGGCCGAAATGCCGACGCCTACCTATTGCACAGCGTACTAGCTGACCCAACGCTGCTGCTCAGCTAACGGCGTTGGAATCCTAACTACTCGCGCTCCGTCTCCAAAAACACCTGCAACAAACGTCCAACCTCGAACAGCTTCTCTGGGCTAGCCTTATCAAGGGTATCCTCAACCGTGTGCCAAAACGCATAATCGAAGTCGATAATGTCAACCGAAGGAATGCCGCGCTGCAAAAAAGGGATGTGATCGTCAATCATCGTGTGACGAGTCTGCGGGATAAAACTCTCTGCAAAGCCCAATTCTGCCGCTAGCTCCCACAAAATCGCCCGTAGTTCAGGATGAGAGTTGCCTTCGTAAAACAACTCTTGCTGCTGCTGCCCAACCATGTCAACCAAAATCATTGCGCGTGGCGAACGCTCTAAATTGTCTGCCATGTAGCGTGAGCCGAGAATCCAATCCCAGCCTGCAATACCGCCGCTGCCATTGTCCTCAACGTCAAAAAACGCCAGCCAGATTTCTGAATCCATGCTGTTTAGATCAAGCGTCCGCGCCAGTTCGAGCAGCACAGCAACCCCACTCCCGCCGTCAATCGCCCCCGGCACAGGGGTTGATTCTTGCCCCAAACTTTGATCGGCCCGCGCTCGCGTGTCGTAATGTGCGCCGAGTAAATACAAATCGCCGCCTGAATCAACATTGGCACGCGCAATAATGTTCACTGCGTCAAACCCGTTCACCTGAAATGTTTGGCGTTCAACTTCCCAGCCAGACTCGGTTAACTGTTCGACAATATACTCGCGCAGTTGCAGATGCCCTTCGCTGCCTGGGTAGCGGGGGCCGAATTCCATTTGGTCGGCCAAATATTGGAACGCATTGTCTCCATCAAACACAAGCGGAGGCGACGTTGATGGGGTTGATTGACAGGCAATCAGCATCGAAAGGGCAATGAGAAGCAAAGCAAATCGGATCATACAGATAGACTACCCTACAATAATGAGGGTGCAACAATTAGGTTTGGGGGTCGGCCGAGATAAGTGTGTGGAAAAGGGTTTGCAGTTGGGCTTGTGTTTCGGCCGAAATTCCCACCCCGCGCCCCAAGTCATCCTGAATCGCCTGCACCTGATTCAACAGCCAAAACGGCACGTCAGGCTCCTCTTGCAGCAGCAACCCACGCCCCGCCCAAACCAAACGCGGCTGGACACTCGCCGTCACATTTTTCTCGCGCAGCCATGTGGTTACGGCCTTCGCCTTCGCCAACGCTTGACGGGTTGGGTTTTCGTCCAGCAGATCCCACGAATCATCAGCGGCACGACGCTGCCATTTGCTGCCGCTGTTTTGGTGGGTATCCGCATAGGTTTTGATGAGGGGCAGGTAAACGCCAGCGGGGCCAAGCAAGAGGGCGTCGAGCGGTTCGGTTTGATTGGGCAGTTTGACCATCTGGAACAGTGTCCAGTCTGAGTTGAGCAGGTTGCCGAGTGTGGTGGCGAGTGCGTTGTTGCTTTCGATTTGTTTGTTGTGGGTGTCAATTTCGGCCGAAAGTGAATCAACCCAACGCGGCAACCCCAACGCGGCGACGCTCAACACAGCAGCCACGGCAGGCGCTTCGCTCAAAAGGCTCACCTGTTCCGTCCACAACAGCCAGCCCAACACGCCCCAAACCGCAACAGCCGCAAACAAAAGCGCCATCCGAAACGGCGCAAACAAACGCACAATACGGCTCAACCGATCGCGTTGCTCAACAACTGCCGCATAATTCCCGACAATATTCATTAATTATCCTCCATAGTCTGCTGTCGAATCTCCTGACAAAACGTAAGCAATGATTGGAACGAGCGCAACTGTTCAGGTAAATCAGCCGCTCGTTTTTCGAGTTGCTTTAGGTAGCTTGCCTGAACCACGCTGGCTGGAGTTCTCTTTGAATAGGCAACATTCCGTTCGGAAAGCATCGCACGAAGATAAGCAAAATGAAACTTAGAAGGTGATTCAGGATAATCGGCTGGCATCCCCATCAATTCGGGATCATGTTGTCCAACATCATAAAACTGGACACAGTCGCGTAAAAACGCCTTTTGGGGCTGTCGTACAAATGCAACACGATTCCCCAGCAACCAACTTTCCAAACATTTATCTTGGACAATCATCTTTAGCTTACACTTTTGCAATTGCAACCCGCCTTCGCCAAACCTTGCCATCACCTCATCAATACGTTCATCAAGATCAACCTCATCTGCATCTAAAACAACGACAAGATAATCATACTTGCCATTCTCATTAATTTCTTCAACAGACGCCTGTAACGGCTTATCTAGCAGTTGTGGATACCCACCACCGCTGAACAAATAATAACTATTTTGTTGTATTTCATCATAGAAGTTCACGCGAGTAAGCTCTGGGGTTAAGTAGTTTAGCCATTGTGGGTATAACTTTCGTTCTGTCTTGCCCTCCACAAGAAAATACAAATTCACACGTTTACCCCCTCAGAGAATTCATCCAGATTAATCAACTGCATAAATGCCTGATGTTTTGATTTTCCAAACCCAAGGTCTTCCACATCATGAGCTTTCACGACACCACCTGAACGTGTAAGCATTTTCCAATTCGCAGAGCTAATTCCATTGATAATATATGGATGATGACTTGTAATAATAAATTGGAGCTTTTGGCTTCCAAGGATCAAATCCATCACCTCATCAATACAATTGACGCCTAAACTATTTTCAAATTCATCAATCAAAATTAACGAGCCACTAGGAATTAAATATAATTCTGCTATCTGTAGCAAAGTCCTATGCATCCCAGATGACAGATGATATTCGCTAATCCACTGGTCAACGCCATATTCTTTAATTTCTACTGTTACATCAACCCCCTCTCCCTCTTGATAACGATCTGCTTTTACACGTATATCCTCAATAAATGGAAACACACTTTTACATTGACTTCTCCATTGGCTAAACAAGTCTGGCTCAGTTCGATTAAGTAAATATAGTTTCGCAAGGAGCGACTCATTTGAGCTTTGCACTTCCTCCAAAGAATTATATTGATCTAGGTTGAAGGCGGGACCTGGGCCAAACAACAGCCCTGAAGGCATCTTCCAATTATTAGATTGTGTAAATCGAATCTGACCCAGAGCAGTATAAGCATCTGACACAACGGGATTCTCGCGCAGCATGTCTAGCACGCTCCGCTCATGAGGCAGTGTTATCGTTTGTTCATTATTAAACAGAATAACGCCATTCTCTCTTTCTATCACGCGCTGACCGTTACTATGCAACCCCTCCTCAATAATCCGACTGGCGTTCACATTGCCGTTTTTTATATCAGCATCAGTGCTAAACTCACCATACCATCTAAAAATAACCCCTGACAAAGTTTGAAATTTTACGTTCCACTTAACCCCAGAAAAAGACGCTCCCGAAGCAATAAGTTTTAGGTAACCAACAGCTTGTAAAACCTGCGTTTTCCCAACACCAGATGCTCCCACAATAAGCGTTAGTAAACGAAAGTCCATTTGTTCCAGTTTCCAACGGCGCAATTTGTCTTCGTACTCTAGCGAGAGAATCTGCATAATCAGGTCTCCTTGTTGGGTTAAGCCGTCTCAGCCGCCTTGCGATCCCACGCGACCGAGTGATCGCGGCAGAAGCGGCGCAGGCTTGTGAGTGCTTTATCAGCATACCATTGATAACGCTCTTTTTTGCCAAGTTTGCCAGCGGGCGGTGGAAACAGACCAAAGTTTGCTTTCATCGGCGAAAACGTTTTGGCCTCGGCGCGGGTCACATAGTTGCAGAGTGCGCCCAACATCGTGTTGGTTGGCAACATGACAGGGTGCTGACCTTGCATCATGCGGGCGGCGTTCATGCCGGCGATCATGCCTGTGCCAGCGTTGCCCGTGTACCCTTCGACGCCCACAATTTGCCCTGCGAAAAACAGGTCGGAGCGGAAACGGGTTTGCATCGTTGCGTGCAGCAGTTGGGGGGCATTGATGTAGGTGTTGCGGTGCATTGTGCCAAAGCGCACAAATTCGGCCGATTCTAACCCCGGAATCATACGCAAAACCTTCCCCTGCACACCCCAACGCATATTGGTCTGGAAACCAACAAGGTTAAACAACGATCCCGCAATGTTGTCCTGCCGCAGTTGCACCACCGCATAAGGGCGTCGGTCGGTGCGCGGATCGGTCAAGCCAACGGGCCGCATCGGGCCAAAACGCAGGGCATCTTCGCCGCGTTTTGCCATCACTTCGACGGGCATGCAGCCTTCAAAGAACTTGGCGTCTTCTGTTTCAAAGTCGCGTAGGGTGGCAGTTTCGGCCGAAATCAGCGCCCCATAAAACGCCTCGTACTCCTCTTTATTCATCGGGCAGTTGATGTAATCCCCATCCTGCAACTCCCCATTGTCGTAGCGCGACTGCCGAAACGCGATCTCAAGATTAATGCTGTCATGCTCCACAATCGGGCAAAGCGCATCATAAAAATAGAGATATTGCTGCCCCGTCATGCCCGCAATTTGCTGCGCCAGCGCGTCTGAGGTCAGTGGCCCCGTCGCGATCACGGTTGGCGTGCTGGGGATTTCGGTCATTTCTTCCCGAATCAGCTCAATATTGGGGTGCTGCTCAATTGCAGACGTGACCGCATCAGCAAACAGATCGCGATCAACCGCCAGAGACGAGCCAGCAGGCACGGCCGATTGTGTGGCCGCATCCAGAATCAACGATCCCAGCCCACGCATTTCGCCTTTGAGCAGCCCTGGCGCTTTGTTCAAAATCATTGATCCGAGCGAGTTGCTACAGACTAATTCAGCGAGGTGATTTGTAGCGTGGGCAGGTGTATTGCGCTGCGGGCGCATCTCGTACAGCTTAACCTTCACGCCAAGTTGTGCCGCCTGCCACGCCGCTTCTGTGCCTGCCAAACCGCCGCCGATAACTGTTAAAAATTTTTCGCTCATACTATTTAATACCGAGGAATAGAACTATCAATGTGAATTGAGTAGGCGTGAATTCCGCCTGCCAAGTTGGTGACGTTTGTCCAGCCGTTGCCTTGCAGCCAAGCGGTCACTTGAGCACTGCGTCCGCCATGATGACACATGACGATAATTTCTTGATCACGATCGTTGCGAAGTGCTTCGGGCAGTGCGGCAGGCCCCGTTCGCGCCAATTGACTCATTGGGACAACTTCGACCCAATCACCTAGATTGGCAACTGCAATTTCATGCGGCTCGCGCACGTCAAGCAGGACAAATGACTCACCCGCTTCGCGCTTCTGCTCTAGTTGTAACACATTGATTTCTGAAATTTCCATTTGTTTATCCTAACGCGGACAAGCCGCAAAAGGATGAAAGGTGGAGGCAAAGAATGACAAGAAGAAACGTTTCTTCCATACCATCGCTGCCCACCGTTCACCCTCTACAATTTCCGTAGCAGATTAGCTTGCCCGCAATGCGGTTAGAAACACACAGGCCCAGCCTGCTAAAAATGCAACGCCTCCGATCGGCGTAATTGCACCCAGCCAGCTTGTCCGTGTCATCACCAGCAAATAAAGGCTGCCTGAAAAAATGAAAATACCTGCGATCAGCAAATAGCCAGCCCATGTGGTTAGGCTGCCAGGATATTCGGCCGCAAGCCACGCAACGCCAATCAAGGCGATTGCGTGCAGCAGATGATAACGCACCGCTGTATCAAATGTGCCAGCTAAATTGGGGTACTGCTTGAAGTAGTCACTGAGGGCATGTGCGCCAAAGGCACCAGCACCGACACCTAAAAACGCTAAACCTGATCCAAATAAAAGAAATAGTCGCACCATCAGACGCTCCACGAAGAACAACAAAACGAACGCCTGATTAGGCGCTCGTATTATTTCGGCCGATTTTCAATCAACCAACTAATTTATGTTGTTCTGAGTATAGCGATAGCGTGGGGAAAAGGAAACCTATCAAAGAAAGTACATCTGAAAAATATAATAAGATCAAGTGGATAAACAATGATTAGAACAAACCCAACGCACAATGGAAACGCTAAAGAAACTCAATCAACCCAAACCCTTTATCATCAACTGGCATTGCAACAACTCGTACTGGAACAGATTTTCCGTTCGGTGTACATAAAAGAATCGGTTCATGGTGTGACCATGATTTTGTCAAAGATTGGCGGTTTCCATCTAAAACTGTAAAGCTCCAGATCAATCGTGTGACGCCATTACATTGTGTTGGATCTTTTGAAAAAGATTTGTAACCATTCAAGCCTACCTTAGCAATTTGCTTCTTGCCGTTTAGCTCACGAATCGTTACTTCTGA
>JBMZDF010000204.1:0-9961 GCA_049614105.1 Promineifilaceae bacterium (SeqCode) | reverse complement strand
CATCATTGGCTTCTATCTTGCTGACCTAGCCAGAAATGGGCATCCTATTGATTCGAGCGTTGTTGGTAACATGGAGGCCTCGCTCAATATTGCAGCCTTCTTGTGCGCCATCCCATTTGGGATTTTAATCGATCGTTATTCCCCTCGCGTCGTCCTAATTATCGGCGCTCTACTAGGCGCGTTAGCCACGCAATTGTTTGCGCTAACTGGCCTGATTATGATTTTCTTCGTTTCACGTGCGTTAGAGGGGGCTGGTTCGGCCGCGACCCAGCCCGGAATTCTGGCCCATTTAACCGACACAACACAATCCTTCCGCGATCTACGCGGCAAGGTTATGAGTTGGTTTGAACTGACGCTGTTTCTTGGTATTGCCGCAGGGAATTTGCTTAGCGGTGTCTTGTGGGATCGATATGGAACAGGGTCCTTTGCACTACTGTCTATTTTCTACCTGTTAGCAGCAACTGTCTTTTGGTGGGGAACCTCTGGAGAAACAAAACATGTTCAAGCACATCCCACATTTGCTGAGGCGATTCAAGGGCTGCGGGTCGCCATTTCAGACTCTGCCCTGCGCCGTTTGGCAATGCCGTGGTTGATGTTTAACGCCGTCGTTGGGCTGTGGCTGTCGCAATTTGCCTTCCTGTTAAACGGGCCTAAATGGGAAGGGCAATGGCTTGTTGGATTGCTAAAGGCCGAGGAAGTCGCGTTCTTTCTGTTTGTCTACACGCTTGCTTATGCGGTCGGTGTCGTTGTCGGCGGTCTGTACATTGGTAAAGTCTCACGCATTTACATTATGCAGGTTGGTTTCATGGCAATGTTCTTGACCACAGTCATGTTTTATCTGCTCAATATCTCAGGTGGATGGCCTGTTTGGGTGCGTATTGCGATTGTGATCCCATACATTGTTGGTGTCATCATACAAGGTGGATTTACACCTGCCGCCCTATCCTATTTGGCAGATGTTGCTGGAGACAGCGCAGGACGTGGCTCTGCAATGGGCATCTACTCGTTGTTGCTCAGTCTGGGCAGCGTCATTGGTGCATTGATGAGCGGCTGGTTGGCGTACCGATATGCATTTAACGGGCTGCTATTTGGCACGCTTCTTCTTGCTACGATAGGATTATTGGGGTTACATTACGTTTCAGAGCAAAATTCAGACATATAGAAACCCACGCATGGCTCTCAGCAAGTTATGTGGGATCTGTCTTAACAGAGGTGAATGATGGAAAATGATAACAGCGAAATTATTATGTACTCAACAAGTTGGTGTCCCGATTGCCATCGTGCGAAACGGGTATTTCGTCGACTCGAAACAGCGTATGTTGACATCGACATTGATAAGCACCCAGAAGCGGTCGCGGCTGTGCTGGCTGCAAACGATGGGAAAAAGAGTGTGCCAACGATTATTTTCCCCGACGGCTCTGTGTTGGTAGAGCCGTCTAATCGTGTGCTTGAGGCAAAACTTAGTTCGGCCGAAGCATAACCCCACCTAACCTCCCTCAGAGGGAACCAGATCCCCTCCCTTTGGGAGGGGCCAAGGGAGGGTGCTTGTCCTAACACATTGCGTAATTAATGCATTACAAATTTTTATTTGGGTTTATGTTGGTGCTCTTGATAGCTTGCCAACCTGTTGAGGGTTTATCAGGCGATCTGTTGCTGTGGTATGCGGCAGATGACGCGGACACAAACGTGCTGGGGATGATGGTGGCGGAATATGAGGAGACAGAATCCCATGTCAATATTATTGCATTGCCCATTCCAGCCGATGAGTTAGCCGATCGATATACAAGTGCGGCGGCGCAAGGGCTTGGCCCTGATGTTGTGCTGGGTTCGGCCGAATTTATTCACCAGTGGGCAAAAAATGGTCTGATTAAACCAGTTGACGCCAGCAGTATGAACGTCACGCTGCCAGTTGCACAGTTGGCAACCGTTTATCAAGAACAAACCTACGGCGTCCCCCTAGCCGTCTATCCCCTTGTCCTTTATTACAATACCGATCGTGTCAGTGAACCAGCGGTTGATCTCAATCAATGGCTAGTTCAAGCGCGTGAGGGGCAGCGCATTTTGCTGCACAATCGTTTGCAAGCCCTGTTTTGGGGCGTTCCAGCGTTCAACGGCACGTTAATGGATAACACAGGGCAAATTACGCTCGCGTTTGAGCCTGTGCTTAATTGGCTATCATGGCTCAAAACGGCTCAAGCAGATGGGGATCTCATTATCAGCCGCGACGACATCTTATTGCAGGATCGTTTTCTATCAGGGGATGCCGCTTACATTTTGGCCGACAGTCGTTTTCTGATGCAGGCAACCAGCATGTTAACCGACACGGTTGGCATCACAACCCTGCCAAGGGGGATCTCACCATCTGGGTCACTGGTTGAGGTCGAGGCGTTTATGCTTAACAAGAACGCCGGCCCTGTGCAAACAGAGGTTGCCACCCATTTGATTAGCTACCTGACCAATGCGGAGCAATCTGCGACGTGGCTGCGTGAAACGGGGCGTGTTCCTGCAAATCAAAATACACGTGTTGATAGGCGTCTTTATCCGTTTTTAGCCATTGTGGCTGAAGAAGCAAAATTCGGTTTGCCCTATAGCGCCGACATTGATCTGACAACGTTACGCCAGCTCGGTGGCATTTTGTTCGCTGACGTGTTGTCTGGCTCAGACACACCTGAAAACGCGCTATGCGAATTTGGGCGCAATTTACAAGCTGGCTATCCCGATCAGTTTAATATTGCTGAATGGGTGTCAACCTGTGGGCTGGAGGAAGAGTAATGGTTTCATCTACGATTGAAACGTTTATCGACCAACTGCGTGTTGTGCGTATTTTGCTCTCGCGGGAACTGGTTCAGCAACAGGTGATTTCGTTTTTTATTGTCTTAACGCTGGCGTGGTTGTTGAGTCGCTTGTTGCAACGTGGGGTGTCCCATCCGCTTGTTATCGAACAGGGGCGTTTGCGTGAGCTACCTTATTTGTATTGGCCGCTGTTGGGATTGGGATTGGGTTGGATTTCGGCCGAAATAATACTCAAATCCCGCCTACCCTCCCTCAACCTATACTACAGTCTGTTCAGTTTACTTTGGACGCTGCTGGTTTATCGGCTCCTAGTCGCGTTGCTCTACACGCGCCTGAGTGAACAACAAGCCCAACGGTATTATCGATGGTTGTTGACACCACTGTTTCTGTTCTTTTTGTTAACAGGGCTGATCCGCCTCGTAATCGGCAGCATCGTCACGGTACAGGCCATCCCGCTGATAACGGTGGGAACATACACATTGACCGTCGGTATTTTGGCCGCGCTGTTGTTAACAATTTACACAACGATTGTTTGTAGCTGGCTCCTGCAAGACATTCTGTATCGTTTGATCGAGCCAAACATAGAGGGCGATCCTGGCATCGTCCATTCCATTAACACAATTGGCCGTTATACGGTCATTGCAATCGGCATTTTGTTTGCATTGCGGGCTGTCGGGCTGGATCTAACTTCGTTCGCCATTATTGGGGGCGGGCTTTCGGTTGGGATCGGCTTTGGTCTTCAGCAGATTGTCGCCAACTTTTTTGCAGGCATCATCTTGGTTTTTGAACAGGCGCTGCGACCTGGGGACATTGTTAAGCTGGATGAGGAAATTGGCGTTGTTGAAAAGCTCAATATACGTTCGACCGTTATCCGAACGTATGACAATGTGGAGGTAATTGTTCCGAATGAGCGGTTTCTAACCTCAAAGCTGGTTAGCTACACCAAAAGCGATCGTACCGTGCGGCTATCGCTGCCTGTTGGGGCTGGCTATGATAGCGATCCAGAGCAAGTTCAACAGATTTTGCTGAAAGCTGCGCAATCACACCCCTCTGTTCTGAGGAAGCCTAACCCCATTGTCTTTTTCAAAGGGTTTGGGGATTCAAGCATCGACTTTACGCTCATGGTCTGGCTGCAAGATCCGCGTGACATGCCGCGTGTGCGTAGCGATTTGAACTTTTCGATCTGGAAATATTTTGCGGAGTACAAGATTGAAATCCCGTTTCCACAGCATGATCTCAATTTACGACGTGGTTGGGGGCAGGTTGCATTTTCGGCCGAAAAACAAAGCCCCAACAAACAAAACGGGTTGAGCGACGAAAACACCCAACCCGTGAACAGTGCGAGCTAAGGCCAAATTTCCATTGTGCCACCCAGCGGCAACTCAATGATTTTGGTGCTGTCTACAAACCAATAATCGTACATGGTTTGATAGGTTCCATCCTTCCACACTTCTTGCATCGCATAGTTGACCGTATCGCGCCATTCTGACTGGTCATTTGGCACGCCGATCCCAAACTGGACAGGATTATGTCCGCCAGCAAGCAGCTCCAAATTCGGATCGCCTGCGGCCAGCGAGAGCATTGTGATGTTGTCCTCGGTGTATCCTTCAACCGCACCATCACGCACCGCTTGAACGGCGGCAGCTTTGTCGCTGAATTCGACAAACTCAGGCGCTGGCGCACCGGCCGCTTCTGAGTAGCGGGTCCACGATTCAATCGTTGAGCTACCCGCAGAGGCCGCAACTTTTTTGCCAAATAGTTCCTCAATTGAGGTGTACTCGCCCGTGCGCGTCAGGAAAGATTGATTGTCCCAAAAGTAGGTGATCGAGAAGTCAATTGCATCTTCGCGGCTGCGCGTATGGTTCATGCTCGCAACCGACATATCGACCTTGTCCTCTTGCAGGAAGCTGATGCGGGTTGTGCCATCCACAACCACGAGTTCAGCCTCAACGCCCATTTCGGCCGCCAGCGCTTCGGCAAATTCGACGTCAAAGCCAACCCAATCGCCCGCTTCGTTGATGAAACTCATCGGTGGGTTGTCGTTGCGCACACCGATCCGAACGACGCCTGCGTCCATGACTTTTTCTTTGGTGGTTAGGGTAACTTCGGCCGGGCCACATGCGGCAAGCAGTAGACCGAGAATAAGGGTAGAGAGTGTGAAGAATAGTGTACGGTGTTTTAACATAGTTCTGTGATAGTTGGCCGAAAGTTGGCCGTTAAATTTACAGTTTACGAAAAATTTTATCGTTCATAAGCGAGTGACTGGATACCATCGGCCGAAATTGACCCCTGCTCCCAACGCTGCGCAAGCTGCGACAGCGAAAACGCCACCACAAAATAGAGCAATCCAACCAACAGCGACACACCGATCCAATATGGTTCTGTCGATCCACTGCTGCTGAGCACAACACGCGAGACAGTCATTAGCTCTGAAACGCCCAAAATCAGCACAACCGATGTGTCCTTAAACAAGCTAATCGCTTCGCCTGTAAAAGCTGGCAACATCAGGCGCAAACCATAACGCCAGCGAACCAAAACAAGCGTTTGCCAGCGTGTGCTGCCCAGCGTGCGTGCCGAATCAACCAACGTTTGCGGAACAGCCTGCAAGCCTGCCCGCACAATTTCAGCCTGATAAGCACTGCTGTAAAGCGTCAGTGCCATCAAAGCGGATGTGCGCGGATCACGATTGCCAAAGGTGTGAATCAGCACAAGCAGCAACAACAGCGGCAGACCCCGCACCAGTTCGATATAAACCTGACACAGATGACCAACCATGCGCCAGAACAGGTTCGGTTCATGCGACGGCTGTGCAAAATAACGCCCTGTGCCGACCAGCAGCGCAATCAGAAACCCAATCCCAATAGCGAACACGGCCAAAAAAAGGCTCATGAGCAACCCGCCTGGACGATGCCCAGGGAAACCAATCACAAGATCAAGCAGATTGTCAAACAAAAAACGCAGTTGTTCATTCATTCGCATATCGGTATTCGATATTGTTTAGCAGACGCGCCATTAAAAATGACAGCAATAAATAGACGACGGCGGCGACAAGCAAAAATTCGCTTGCCTGAAAAGTTTTGTTGATGACACCTTGTGTGCTGTTGAAAAAATCAGGTACGGCAACAAAGGAAGCAAGCGCCGTGTTTTTCATGTTGTGAATCAGGCGGGTTGAAATCGTTGGGAACGCGATGCGTACGCCTTGCGGCACAATTAGTTTGCGCAGGATAGTCGACTGTGGTGCGCCCAGCGAGCGGGCTGCGTCAAGCTGCTGTTGCGGAATTGCGCCGACGCCTGCGCGGAACAGTTCTGCGATGTAGGCAGCCGTGTTGAGCGTGAGAGCCAATGCTGCGGCAAATGCATAGTACGGAATCGACAAATTGGTTGCGTCTGAGATGGTGTTGAAGAATGTGTTGTTAAAGAATAGCTGTTGGCGCGTTTCGGCCGAAAACAGATTCGGTACGGCAAAAGCCCAAAAGATAATTAACAGCAACGACGGCACATTACGATGCAGCGCAACATACACCCCGCTTAGCTGGCGAATCGGCCGATGCGCCGACAACCGCCCAATCCCAACCCCAACGCCCAGCCCCAACGACGCCAACGACGTGATCAACGTCAGCCAAAGCGTGACCTGAATGCCTTGTCTTAGGAAGGGGATGGTTGTCTCGTTAAACACGGTCGTTGAGTTGTTTTGTGTTCAGGACTCAGTTGGCAAACCGAATCCCGATCAGGTTATTTTCTGACAGTGGAACAGCATCATCATGTCTGTTTCAGCAAGTGCCTTGCCTGTGTAGTTGGCGAAACGATTGACGATAGTGAAGCCAGCGCCGTTTAGCTGGTGGGTCAGTTCTGCCTGATCAAACAGCCGATAACGCAAAAGAAACTGACGGGTTGTTTCAGGGTTGACGAGGGTAAATGTTTCGCTGAATTGATTTTCGGCCGAATTCCAATCTCGATGCACCTCGGTATAACGCTCACCACCGCCAAAGCGTTCCTGCATTTTTGTCGCGCTCAACTTTTCCGCCCGCTGTGGCACTTCGATAAAGAAATGCCCACCGTCCGCTAGCGCCGCATAGGTGGCCGCTAGCAATCCGCAATTGTCGCGCCCGTCTGTTATCTGCCCAAAGGTGGTAAAGAGGCAGATAGCGGCATCAAATGCGCTATCGCTGGCAAAGGCTGCGCCCCCCGTTTGTTCCCACATGACCTGAACATCGGCTGCGCTGGCGCGTTTTGCCGCGTCGGTTAGCATCGTGGCCGAGGGATCGGTTCCAGTTGGTTGATAGTCGCGCCGCGCCAATTCGATGCTGTGCCGGCCGAAGCCACAGCCCACGTCAAGGATGCGAGCGTTTGCTGGCAACGCCATTTGTGCCAGCAAAAAGTCGATTTCACTCCGCGTGCGTGCTTCCGTCAGCAGCGGATGGTTGAGATAAGGCGATCCATCACTAAAAAAGTTGTGCATAAGCATTCAAACTTGTGTCTATTCTTGCTCAATCGGCGGTGCGTGTAGCTCCCCACTCACGGTGGGGAGATAGGCGTTGCGCTTGCTTCAGAGGCTGTCGCGCACTTCAAGCATCGGCAAATCTTGTCGCTGGAGGTCATAGAGTGCTTCAAAGGGGATGACGGCGTTGAGGGTTTCGGCCGAATTAGCCCAAGCCTCAATCCACGCACGATCTAATCCATCCACATCATCAACCACACGCAACCGATCAATTTTGTACGTCTCTTTGAGCAGCTTCATTTCGGCCGCAACGCTCTCTGGCGAACGTTGTCGCAAATTTGTGCCGTGAACACTCTCGGCACACCAATCACAGCCGTAAGGACAACCGCGACTGGTTGTGATTGTCATCGACGAATAGCCGTTTTGAGTTTGCCACGTGTCGAGATACCGATCCATGTCAATCAAATCACGGGCGGGCAGCGGCAGCGTGTCTAGATTGTCGATCGGCGGGCGTGGCGCGTTGACAATGATCTGCCCGTTGTGGCGAAACGCAATGCCCAACTCATGAGACAGCGTTTCAAGAGTCAACCCACCTTTGTCAATCTGATTGAGCAGGGCGACAAGCGTTTGCTCTCCTTCGTGGTGCGCCACAAGGTCAACCTGTGGAAACTGCATGTAAGCCGCTGGATCTTTTGTCGGATCAGGGCCGCCAAGCAGCACGATTATGCCAGCATCCTGCGCCATCTGCGCCAGCTTGAGCGCCGTCTTGCTATTGGTTATCAGGGCTGAAATGCCAACAATATCTGGCTTTTCGATTGCAAGCCGTTCGGCAAATGCGGCGTCATCTGCCTCAAACGTGCCGTCAAAAATAGCGACCGCATGCCCCTTTTCGCGCACATAGCCCGCCAAATACAGCAGGCCAAGCGGAAAATAAGGGCTGCTCATCGCCATTTCGTCCGCGTTTTGGCTAAGGAATAAGGGATGTGCGAGTAAAATTTTTGCCATAAAAGTTTACCTCTGGAGGTCGGCGTTAGGGCTAATGTCTAAGCCCTAATCTAACAGCTTCCTCCTGCCATAGTTTAACAACACGACGCCAAGCAGCAGCAGGGTTGGAATCCATTCCGTTTGACGCACCCACTCGAACTCGCGAAAGTCGGATGGGTCGCGATAAGTCATGTAGGAAAAGATGAGTGTGGCGCTGAGATAGAGCCAAGGAACGGTGCTGAGCCAAGGCTGGTGGGGGTTGTTTTCGGCCGATTCCACCACCGTCGGCGCAAGAAACGGCACAAAAACAACCACAATCAGTGCGTACCACGGATGCACCGTGGGCGTCAGCAACAAATATGCGCCAAACGGCACAAGCATCAAACGCAAGGTCGTGTGTATGGGCTGATTGCGTGCCAGCAACCAAACGATCAGCAACACAACAAGCGCCAACAACAACGAGAGCAGTTTCGCCTGCCCCAACGGGTCACTGCTTGCCTGATGCTCCAACGCTTTTTCTATCCAGCGAAAGAGGCCGCTGTTGAAGTTCCACTGATTGGCATAAATACGCAGCGCCCCAAATAGCCCTGTGCCGTCCAAATCACCCGATAATCCCCAGCCCGCCCGCAAACCTGCTGGCACGATTAGCCCAAGACACAAGACCCCATAGCCCACAAGCTGTTTCCAAGACCAGCGCCAAAATAAGATCGGCAGTGCCAACACGGGAATGATTTTAGTCAACGTGGCAAGCGCAAATAAAGAGGGCGCAAGCCAAGCACTTCTATCTATCTTGTCCGTTTGGGAGGGTTGTGGTCGCAGCGTAAAATAAATCGCCAATAACAACAACAGCAGCATCCACGCATCAATATGGGCCGAATGTGCGACCTCAACAATGATAAACGGGTTGAGCAAATACAGCATGAGCCGCCGAGGTGCGTAACCACCGAGCGTGAGCAATTTTGACAGCACGTAGGCGCTGCCAAGGTCGAAGGCGACCATCAAAATTTGCAGGGTGAGCGGCGATAACGGCAAGAGTCGTGCGGCGTTGTGAAAGATGAATTGGGCGGATGGCATGTAAGGGCTTGCCATCCATGTGTTGTTAGCGAGGGCGCGGATCGGGGTGTCTAGGTGGTTGAGTTCGGCCGAATCAATCGGCAACGCATAGGGACTCACCCCATTTGCGGCAACGTGCCCATCCCACAAATAGCGATAGACATCATCTGAAAGCGTCGGTGTTGTCGTCAACAACAGCAACCGCGCCACAATCGCCGCACCCCAAATCCAGCGCATCGAAATGCCCCTGCACCGCTCTGCCCAAACAATAAGTGCGACAAAAGGCACAAACGCAGCGAGATACCAGCCAATCGTCTGCACAACAAACTGATCGCGCAAGGTCCCAAAGCGCCAATCAACACTCGCCATGCCGACATAGGCCAACACGCTCAAGATGCACAAGAGCGCGGTGATGCGGGTTTTGGTGGAAGGGGAGCTTGACATAAGAGTTCGCGAGTCTTGGAATAAAACGAATAGTAAATAATTAACAGTGAACGGAGAATGACGAACGACCTGTTGTTAGCAACATTCGCCATTAATTATTCATTGTTCACCGTTAATTATTCAAAATACTGTGCCACCCACATTTGTTTCGATGGTGGCGATGCCTTTGAGATACAATGAACTGGAAATAATGTGTGTGTTTCATTTGAGTAAAGAGCGGTGGCTGAGCCAGTCGAAGCCTGAGCGACA
>JBMZDF010000203.1:0-9969 GCA_049614105.1 Promineifilaceae bacterium (SeqCode) | reverse complement strand
TCATCCCCGACTTGAAAGAACAGGGCTTTCACGGGCTAAAGCCCAAGAGCCGTAACAACGGTTTTAGAAAAGAAATGTGTCTAGTGTGATGCCTTTTTGCCTGACCACCTGTTTCCTAGTTTGAAACCCAACTCAAAAACGCCTGTTCAAAGTCAAGTAAACGGATGGAGATGCTGCTTGATTCGAGGAAACCGCTAATGAGGCTTAGCTGGCTGTTGAGCAGCAGCATCCCCATAAGCAGGAACAAAACGCCAGAGATGAGCGAGGTAGAGTGCAGATGCAGCATCGTTGGGTGGTTGCCGCCGCCGCGCAATATGTCGACAATGACTGCGCCTGCAATAAACAGAATGAGAAGCAAAAAGCGAACACCGCTCATGCTGATGGTGACAATATGCCACAGGCTAAAGCTGAACAGCGGGATTGCGTCCACGTCAAAGGTGGGCATAAACTCACGGATAAGCGGGATGGCAATTAGCCACAAGCCAACTCCCCAGATAATCGCGATGACTCGTGTTGATGTCTCCACACCGTACCCTTTGCCGCGCATTAAGCGCCAAACGAGACTGTCACGCGAGGCGCGGCCGAATAGTGCCGACACAATCATCAGCGGTAAGCCCAGTCCCATTGCGTAAATGAACAGGAGCATGATGCCTTGCGTGACGGAGGCAGTTGTGGCGGCAAGTGTCAAAACGATGCCCAGAATTGGCCCAACGCAGCTCGACCAGCCCACGGCAAAGGTGAGTCCAAACAGAAACGATCCGCCCATTGTTGAGCTACGTTCTGTTTGCGTTGCTGCACTTGACCCTGCAAACCCTTGCCCAAGCAAAGACATAATCCCGAAAATCATAATGGCCGTGCCGCCGACAATCAGCAGTAAGTTTTGTTGACGATAAAGGAGTGAGCCGAGACTGGAAGCACCTGCACCAAAGAGACTGAACATCGTAGCGAGACCCAACATAAACGCCAGCGTATTCGCCGCAATCGTTGCGCGTCCGCTGCGAAAGGCAAATGCAAAGTAGGCTGGCAAAATTGGCAGCGTACAAGGGGACAAAAAGCTGAATAAGCCACCTGCAAAAGAGACCATCGCCAAAACCAAGAAAGAGCCGCTAGGCGCACCGACGATCTCGGTTGCCTCTGCTGGCGGCTGATTAAAACTTCCGTAGATGATAAAAGCGACCGTCAAGGTCACAATTAGGCCAAGCAACGCTTGACTCTGTGTAATTGCGCGATTGCCAATCGTAAAGACTGTTTTTTGTTCTTGAATCATGACGTGTCTCCCAGAAAATCAGATGCTCATGCTCCCAAGCCAAGTGTGAAGTAGATAGAATAGATAGCCAAATCCACTGATAGCTGCTATTTATAAAATATAGGAGCACTATAATCGACAACCTCAGAGTGCGAGGTCTTACGTTCATTATTCCAACCGAAGTAAGTTTGTGATGTATATTGGCTTACTGAGGGGGAGAAAGGAGGAAGAAAATGTTAAATATTGAATATTGAATGAAGAATAAAGAGCATTCTTATCTCTTTGATTTCTATATTCACCATTCACCATTCGTCATTAATCCTCATCCTCCTCGTCCAAAAGTCGTTTTAACAGGTCAATATCTTTTTCGATGTTGCGACGGGTGTTGTAGAGGTAGGCTAGATAGATAGCGCCGATTAGGCAGGTTGCGGCATAACCGAAGATCAGGAAGCTGTTAAATTGATCTGGGTCGCCGATGGGCGTTTGGAATAACAAGGTTAAAAATAGCATCATTATCCTCGTAGCTGCACAGCAAGCCGTGCTTTGAGCCGATCGACCCTTGTGCGTAGAATTTCAAGCTGCACCCGATTGGCAAGCCATGCCCAATAAATCAGCATGAACACAAAACAAGAATAAGCCAGCGTGATGCCCATTTGAGCCGACTCAATCCCGTTTGAAAACTCCGAGTTGCCCTCAGATGCGCTGGCTTCGGCAACTACTTCCGTAACGCCGCCGACGACAACGGGATGAATGTCGCGCCAAACGCGCACGCTGACATAGGTGACCATCACGGTTGCAAAGGCAGCAATCACATAAATAGCGGCAAACCGCGCCCGTTTTTCAGGATCTTCAACTGCACCGCGCAACATCAGATAGGCAACATACACAAGCCACATAACGGTGACAAGAACTAAGCGTGGACTCCAAACCCAGTAAACGCCCCAAGCAGGTTTTCCCCAGATCGCGCCCGCTGCGATTGTGATGGTGAAGAAAACAAGGCCGATTTCGACGCTGCCCATGCTGATATAGTCCCAAATGCTGTCACGTGTGCGTAGGTATATCGCGCCTGCGACAAGCGCAAAGAAAAATGTGATGGAGGCGGTCCACGCCGTGCCAACATGAAAATAGAGCAGACGATGGACGTTGCCCATTGTTAGTTCAGTGGGTGCGAAGAAAAAGACCATGCCGAGCAGAGAGATCAAGCCAACGAGGGCGATACGGTTCAGGAGGGCTGTGGGGCGTAGTAAACGTGGCATTTTTTGAATGGGAGTCGTTATTGTTTTTATTCTTCAATCACGTAATTGTAGAAGAGCAGCCCTGCGAGTACCATGAGTAGCGCGTAGGTTAGGACGAGTGCAAGCGAGACGCTAACGTTGCTCCACGCGGGATCTGGGTTTAGAAATTCGGCCGAAACAGCAGCCGCACTCGGCAAAATCGGCAGCGTTAAGGGTAGCTGTAAAATGGGAATCAACAGTGAGCTAGATCGCGTTTGCACCGCCATTGATCCGACAAACACGCCAGAACAAACGTAGCCGATTGTGCCGACAAGCAAGGTGAACAAAATTTCAGGCCGCCAAAAAGGCTTGTTGAAAAACATCACGAACAGCGGAATCAGCAGCAGAATGGTGACGTAAATCGAGAGGAACAGGCTGATTGCTTTGCCAAAGAAGATGGCGGAGCGTTCGATCGGAGCGATGAGGATCGCGTCGAGGGCGCGGGAGTCCGTTTCGGCCGAAAATGTTTTTTGAATTCCCAACGTGCCCATCACCCACACCAACATCCACAGCAACCCTAGCGAGACATCGCGCACGGCCGATAGATTGATCTCCAGCGCAAAGTTGAACGTGATAATCACGACAACTGAAAAAATCAGCATCGTGCTGATCGACTGCCGTGTGCGTCGCTCCAACATCACATCTTTCCAGACAATCGCCTGTACCTGCTGCCAATAACTCACGCGACCGTCTCCCGATACAGATTGAGAAAATCGGTGTCTGTGAGCGACCCACGCGCAATCTCACGCGCAATTTTGCCGCGACTCAGAATAGCGATGCGGTCGGCCAGATGCCAGCCGCGCAGCAAATCATGGGTAATCATCAAAATAGTGCGCCCCGCTTCACGTTCGCGCTGGAGCAAGCTGTCGAGCAGTTGGCTCGCGTCTTGGTCTAGCCCTGTGTAGGGTTCGTCCAGCAGCAGCACGTCGGGCGCGTGCAGCGTGGCGCGTGCGATTGTGAGCCGTTGCACCATCCCGCGTGAGAAGCTGCTGACGGGGTCGTGTTCGCGTGTGGCAAGGCCAACCCGCTTGAGGGCGGCGCGTACCGTTTCTTGGGGTTTGTCGAGTTGATATAGTTTTGCGGTGAATAGGAGGTTCTGTTCGGCCGAAAGGTCACGATACAACAACGATTGATGTGACACCAATCCCATATGCTGACGAACCTTATTCGCATGTTTAGGCAGTGGCCAGCCGCCAATTTTGACGACGCCCTCAGTTGGCTGCGCCAAAGTTGCCACAATTCGCAACAACGTTGACTTGCCAGCACCATTTGCGCCAACCAGCGTCACAAAATCACCTTGTTTTAGACGCAGGTTTACCCCACGCAAAACAAGGTTGAGGCCATACTGTTTGGTCAAGCCACTGATTTCAATCATGCTGCCTGAATTTTAACAGCGAGTTGTGAGGATGGTATAAAGAATAGAGACGTTACGGAAGATTTAAGAGGAACGATTTATGATTTACGGAGTAGTTTGTTCGCAAATCGTCAATTTATTGGATGTCAGGAACCGCATGCTCAAGTGGAAGGGTTAATTCTAGCCCTTCTTGCGCTAAAAAGGTGTTAGGGAAAATCTCGCGTGCTGCGGCAAGTGATGTTTGCAGCGCGTCATCTGAGGTGTCAGGATCGTGATGGAATAAAGCAAGCGCCTTAACATTGGCCGCACAGGCTGCCTTCGCGGCGTCCATCCAACTGCTGTGACCATAGGTTGGATAAAGTGCTTTTTGTTCAGGCGTGTATTGCGCGTCATGCACCAGCAGATCGGCATTTTTCGCCAGTTTCAGAACATTCTCGTTAAGTTTGTCAAAGGGATGTGTGGTGTCGGTACAGTAAGTAAAAACTGTGTCCCGATTCTCGATGCGAAATCCGAGGCAACCACCTGGGTGATCAAGCTCCTGCGCCTGAACAACGGTGTCATCGCCAATAATCATCCGTTCACTGTCGTGAATTTCTTTGACGATCAGATCCGCCTCCAGCGCCTTGTACCCAAACGGCAAATAGGGCTGGACAACCTGATCGGCTAGGACGTTTTCAAGCTTTTGCCCGATCTTCTTTTGCCCGATCACAACAAAGCGATTGTTGCGAATGAATGCAGGGACGAAAAATGGAAACCCTTGAATATGGTCCCAATGCGTGTGGCTAAACAGCAGCGTTCCCATGATGCGATGCGGATGCTCTGCAAGTAACGCTTTACCCAAACGGCGTATGCCAGAACCAGCATCAAGAATGATTAACTGCTGGTCAGAGGTAAATAAATCGATACAGGCGGTGTTGCCGCCTACTTTTACGGTATCAGGCCCAGGGCTAGGAATGGTGCCACGGACCCCCCAAAATCGAACTCGCACTAGTTGCTCCCGATAGGTGGTGCTGTTATATCTTTTGTGCCTTTCGCGTTCCACCTGCGTCAGGTAATTGTGAGTCAGTTGTTTGCAGATTTGTCAATCAGACCGCTCTTGAAAACGTGTTTGCTCCCCACGCCCAAGGTGTATCTCAACTGATTTGAGTATAGGAAGAATGGCTTACAGGAACGCTTACAGGAGGTGTTCGGTAGTACTTATGGGGGAGATCAACGCGACGGGGAAATAAAAAAACCTCATCGTTAAATGAGGTCTTGCAAAAATTCAAACTTGTTGTAAGGCGTTATGCTTCAGCTTCTGCGGGAGCAGCCTTTCGATTATTGCGCCCATTGTGCTTGTGACCGCCAAATCCGTGACCCTTTTTGTGACCACGACCGTTTAGCAGTTGTTCGCCCTGTTCGGCCGTTAGTGTGCCATCATCAACTGCCGCCTGAATCGCCGCTTCACGAGCACTTTTAACCGCTTCTTTGATTGCCTCTGCCGTTGTGCCGTTTGCTTCTGCCAACTCGTTTAGTTTCGTTCCTTCTTTGCGAGCCGCTTTTAGCTCATCAACGGTGATACCTAACATCTCCGCCGCGATGGTTGCTGCGTCCTCTTTGTTGAAGATGTCGTGAGCAAGCGACTTTAGCTCGATTTTAGCCAGAACCATGTCGGCACGTTCCTGCGTGATGTCACCATCCGCAACCGCCTGATTGACGGCATCAACTGTGGCTGTCACAAGTACTTCTTTGACCGCATCCATCGTGGTGCCGTTTGCTTCTGCTAACTCGTTGAGCGTCGTGCCTTCCTGACGGGCGGCTTTTAACTCGTCAACCGTGATGCCAAGCGCCTCCGCAACAATTGCGGCGCGGTCAATCTTGCCAAACTTTGCATGGCCCTTGCCACCATGTCCACGGCGACCCACTGGCAATTCAACACCTTGCGCTGCTGCAATCTCTTTGAACGTTTTGCCAGCGTCTAGCTCTGCTTGCAACGCTTCAACCGTCATGCCGAATTTTTCGGCCGCACGCTCTATATCCTTTTCTTTATCACCAAAGCCGTGATTGCCACGGGCGGTGACTTTATCAAGCATGCCAAATTGACCTGCGCGATCGCCAAAGCGATTGCCAGTTGTTTGGGCTGAGGTTGGTTCTGCAAAGAAAAGGGCCGACCCTGCGATGGCAAATAGGGCGATGAGGCTTGCCGTGCCAATTAGTAGTTTACGAAGCATAAAACAGTCTCCTTGAATGGGCAGATTGTTTGTCGTTCTGCCTTGGTTGTTTGGTTATGCCCATCATAACAGCAACATTTTCAGAAAATGTGAAGGAGATGTAATAAATCTGTTTTTAAATAGGCAGTTGGATGGTGAAGGTTGTGCCGACTTGTGGGGTGGATTCGGCCGAAATTTGACCCCCATGCTGCTCAATAATCGACTTTGAAATAGACAAGCCGAGACCTGACCCGCTGCCATCGCGCCGACGAGATTTGTCCGCACGATAAAACCGCTCGAAAATGTGCGGCAACAGATCGGCTGGAATTCCTTTGCCATTATCCCGAACCTGAATTTGCAGCCACCCCTGCCTGTTTGTCGCAGACAAGTTGATTGCGCCATGCTTAGGCGTGTAGCGCAGCGCGTTGCTGACCAAATTATCCAAAACCTGCGCGATACGGTCAGGATCTACATCAACATGCGGCAACGTTGCAGGCGCATCAACAGTGACTGTGACATGGCGTAACTGTGCTTGTGGCGTGTGCGCCTGCGCCGCACGTTCTAGCATGAGCTGTGGTGCGACTTTGCGTTTAACAAGCGGCAGTTCGCCTGCTTCAGCTAAAGAAAGCGTGCGCAGATCGTCGATTAGTCGATTGAGCCGAATAGATTCGTCATGGATAATGGCAAAGGTTTCTTGGTCGGGCGGCAAAACGCCATCAATGAGCCCTTCCGCATGGCCCAAAATGATGCTGAGCGGCGTGCGTAAATCGTGGGCAATATCGGCCGTCATCTGACGACGCATATCTTGGGCGCTGGCTAATTCGGCCCCCATTTGATTAAAGGCGATGGCTAACTCGCCGATCTCATCGGCCGAACGAACCGAAACTTGCTGTCCCAAATTTCCTTGTGCAACTTTGCGCGTTGCGGCTGTTAGTTCTTGCAGTGGTTTAACAAGTTGGCGCGACATGGCAAGTCCGATAATGAGCGAAAGGAAGGTGACGCCAATGCCACCATACATCAAACTGCTGTTGATCCCTCTGACAAATTCATTGCGTGCCAAACTGACATCTGGATTGAGCTGACTGACTGGTCCACGCTGCTGATAGACCAAATAGCCGATCACTTTGTTGTCTATTTGTAATTTGGTCGCGTTTTCAAGCTCGCGTTTTGTTGGGCGTGCATTCGGCCGATTGGCAAATTGAACCGTTCCGAGCTCATCGACCACGACCCAATCAGGGGTATTGGGGCCAGGGTTACGCCGCGCTGGGCGGTCGGGCCAACGGTCCTCGCGCATGTAAGTATCTTTTAGCTGTTCTTCAACAACTTGGCGGGTGACGATGGTTTCAAACTCGGCCGAACGATTTCGAATAATGCCGCCCGACAGCACCGCCACAAAAACGATGCCGATTAAGCTAACTAGCCAAAAAGCGGCTGTGAGTTTCCAAACAAGGGAGCGCATTGGGATAAATGAAGAATATCGAATGAAGAATGAATGAAAGATGTCATTTACCATTCGTTACTCATACTTTTTCTACTCTGGCGCGAAGCGATAGCCAACCCCGTAGACTGTTTCTACATAGCGCGGCTTGCGTGGGTTATCTTCGATTTTGGCGCGTAAATTTTTGATGTGGACGTCAATTGTGCGCTCGTACCCTTCGAGTACCATCCCTTGCAGCCGATCGAGCAGCTCTGTGCGTGAGTAGGCGCGGCCAGGGGTTGCCATCATAATATGAAGCAAATCGAACTCGGAGCGCGTTAAATCAACCCGCGCCCCACGCAGTTTAAGCATGTAGCTTTGTGGATCGAGGGCTAGATCGCCCATCCGCAACAGGGATGAAATTTCTTCTTCATCACGTCCTTGGCGACGCAAAACAGCCTTGACGCGGGCCACGATTTCGCGTGGGCTAAACGGTTTCGTGACGTAATCATCTGCCCCAAGTTCTAGACCAAGAATGCGATCGTTTTCTTCGACTTTAGCGGTTAGCAGAATAATTGGGGTGTTGCGTTCCTTCCGATGCAGGCGCATAAAGTCATGCCCATCTAGTTCTGGCATCATAATATCAAGCACGATTAGGTCTGGGCGTTCATCCCGCGCAACAAATAGCGCCTCGCGCCCATTGTGTGCTGTGACAACGCGAAATCCTGCCTGTTGTAAATAGGCTTTTACGAGGGAAACAAGTCTTGCCTCATCATCAACCACTAAAATTGTCTTAGCCATGTCAAATTCCTTTCAAGTTTCTATCTTAGTGTGCTTAGCGTAACGGATAATTGTGTAGATTGTATAAAGATATGCATTTCGGCCGAAATCGCAAAATTGAATCGTTTGTTTCCTCTGCGCAAAGTGCGAAAAACATAGATCAAAGTTGCTAAATCAATATGCTTATGCTAAATTAGCGGATGCTGGTTATCAATCAGTTATCGGAACCTTCCACAATTTGTTTTCCCATTTCATTCAGTTGAAGATTGGAACATAACACGGGGTTTTCACCCGTGACGATTTAAGTCGCGACAATTGGTTTGCGACTGTATTTAGCCTAAATTTTTATAGGAGTTGGTTTTAATGCCTCACGTAAGAGCCGGATCAAACGAAACGCCAGAACAACTGTTGCGTCGTTTCCGCAAAGTAATCACCCGCAGTGGCGTTTTGGGCGAGGTTCGCCGTCGCCGCTGGCACGTATCAAAAAGCGAGCAGCGCCGTATCGAGAAGAAAAAGGCAATTCGCCGTATGCGCCGCCGCGAGCGTAACCGCACGCAGCCAATGGGCACAGGACGCGACCGCGATGATCGTGACGGCTATCGCGATCGTGACTATTGATACTATCAAATTGTAGCAAGTCGCTACAATCATTGAGAAAGGCTCTAGGGATTTAATTCCTAGAGCCTTTTTTGATTTCTGGGGCCTATTATCGGTCCTAGGTGTCATCTATTTGTCACCAATTCCCCCTGTGCCAGTCAATTGAATCAGATTCTTAGACCTTACTTGCTAGACAGCATCCTCAAAATATTATATCGTGAGTTCTTTACCCTCAATGGGGGCCGTGGCAGTACCAAATTGATCAAAAACGAAATTTGAATTTCCGTGAAACTTTTCAGCAACCGCACCGTATAGCTTTTTGAGTCGGGAGATTAATAACGTGTATTCTGAGGAGAAACTCTGGTTAGAACAAGCCCGGAAGGGCAACAAACAAGCTTTTGGTAAGCTCATCAACGCATATCAAGGGCCTGTTTACAATCTTGCATACCGCATGTTGAACAATTCGCGTGAAGCGGAAGAAGCGGCCCAAGAGGCGTTTATTCGCGTCTACACGCGGATCGATAGCTATAACCCCAAACATAAATTTAGTACGTGGGTGTTGTCAATCGCCTCTAATTACTGTATTGATTTGATTCGCAAACGACGGGCAATTTTGCTGTCGATTGATGAACCTTTGCCTTCACACCCTGCGCTGATGTCTGAAAAAGAGAGCGGCCCAGAAAGCAAAGCACTTTCGGCCGAACGTGAAATTCAGGTGCAAGATTTATTGCAATCATTACCGGAAGATTATCGACAGGCAGTTGTACTGCGCTATTGGTATGAATACTCCTACGATGAAATTGCAGAAGTGATGCAAACCTCGGTCAGCGCAATTAAATCGCGTCTTTTCCGCGCCCGCCGCCTGCTGGCGAAAACAGGAATTGAAATGGGGATGTCAAGCCCAAGGGCGGCCGTTGGCTAGCCGCTAGCATACAAGATAAGACGCTGTTAGCTCAGTCTGGCAGCATAGAAGATTATGAATGAACAGCAAGCATTCGCATTGATAGGTCCTTACGGTAGTGCTGAGAAGTCAACGATCGTCGCGGTCTTAGTGACACCACCAGCGGTGATTTTCATCAGAATGTCCCCGTCATCACCGGTCCCGGTTCCAT
>JBMZDF010000202.1:0-9974 GCA_049614105.1 Promineifilaceae bacterium (SeqCode) | reverse complement strand
TCAATTCTTAACCCTTGACGTCTCTTATTCTAGTGCGGATCAGGGTGCCATCAGGATATTTTAACAGGACCTTTGCACTTTTTGCTTGTCATCTCTAACGTTTAGATCACAGGTAATCGTTAACGAAAACCTCAGAGGTTTTTATGCACAGACCAGAGTAGACGATGACAAACCTCTGAGGTTTAAGGACTTAAATTTTATGATCTAATTACGTTTGTCTAGCTTATTTTTTAGCCTCCCCTGGCGATGGCTGTACATCGCGCATGTCGTTGACACCGTTGTTTGTGTCTTGCCAGAAAGGGATGCGCTCTAACGATCGATCCGAGCCGCTTGTTGCGGGTGCGGCTATAACGTTTGGATAGACGCCGCTGCCGTAGGTGACAACATCAATCACGTTCGCATGTTGATCTCGTAGCAGGACTTCGTCGCCACTGTTGCCTAACCGAAAAGTTGCTGCGCTGTCCCAAAGCGGGTCATCGATTAGATTGATAACGGTTGGGTCAGAGTCGAGTAGTTCATAGTCTGGATTTCGGCCGAATTGAGCCATAAACGCTGTTGCCTTATACGCAATCACAATCGTCTCAAGTGGTTCCAAAATCGTGCCCTCAGGAAAGTGCCGTACATCTTCAAACTCACCGACATGCACCGCGTCCCCAATCGAATAGCCCGATAGATTCACCGCGCTACAGGTTGGATTCACGATCTCAACAAATTCAGACTCATCTGACGTTCCTACTGGATTGTAAAAAACCTCGCTAATCAGCGGGCGGTTTGTTTCGCCGCACAGTTGACGCATCATAAAGGGGACATAAGATCGATGTGTCCAATCGCCCAAAAATACCTCAGACAAGAAATCATATGCCTCATTGGATTGAATCTGGATCGCAATCTCGCGATTTCCTTTGCTCGACTGCTCTGTGCCGTTGATGCTGCCCACATGAATAAACCCGTCTCCATCGATTTGCGCCAAAACCATTTTGTTATGGATGCCTAAATCAGTTGGGTTGCTTAATTGGCAGCGCAGATTCAAATTTTCTTGAGCCGCGACGGTTGCCGCATAAGAACATACGTCAGCATTGTCTGGTTTGTCGGTGGGGTCATAATATTTTGTGGCGATATAGCTGTCGAGCATGATCCACACGTGTGCCCCACGTCGCGCCGCTTCGATGTAGGCGTGCAGACGTGGATTGGGATCAGTGGTTACGGTGTGAACCGTGTTGCCCCAGTGGGGGCGCTCATCAAGCTGCTGCACATAAAGCGTGTCGCCTGCCCCTGCACGGTTGATCAACCCAATTAGCCCGTCACTTGAACGTAAGCTGTTCTCTGGTGACTGCACAATTTCATAGGCAAAGGTGTCGCTCAACGTAATTGTGTTTGGATAGCGGACAGTGTAGGTGAAGCCGCCGCTGATGTCGTCGGGGATAAAGTCTGAAACAGGCCGCCCATAAGTGTTGCCATAGAGTGGATCATCGGCCGACCAAGCGAAAATGTCACGGTGATTGGCCAGGTCGAAATCTTTCTGCCAAACTGTTTGCAAATGAGCAACGGCGCTGGGTGCATCCGTTGTGATCTGAACGCCCCGTCGGCCGCTCGTTCCATCGGTGAATGCATCATAGGGCATGCTGCTGCCGCTAAAGTTGTCGCTGCTGATCATGACGCGCTCATCGTCCACAATCATAAACTTGGCGTGGATGAAGCGATAACGGTCGTAGATGTCTTGATCCACCTCGCTGATGCTAAACCAACAGTTGCCGCCTGCCGCTTCGAGTTGTTGACAGATGTAGCGTGTTTGGTCAATTAATCCCCCTGGAGGCGCACCTTCCAGCAGAATGTCAACCGCAACACCGCGCTCGGCGGCGGCGAATAACGCTTGTGCAAGGCTCAAGTTGGTGATCGAAAAGATTTCAAGCTGGATCGAGGTTTGTGCGGATTCGATTAACTGTTTAACCGTGGCGTGGCTATTGTCGGGTGAAACGCTGATTGTGATTTGGCTGGTTTCGGTAAAACTGGCGGTTTGGAAGAAGGTATCCAGATCCCACCCTGGGAAGCGTGCCTTGCGGCCTGAATGGATGTTTTCGGCCGAATTTGCCCAATCTTCGGCCGAATTGGTGTCCAACACGGGCAAACCGCTCCCCTCATCACGCTGCCGATACAAAATCTGACCGTTCGAGCCGAGCGAGCCCTTGTTGTAAGGCGTCACCGCCACACCATCCCAGCCGAGCGCCGTTGTCGCGCCCTCATTGTAAACAAGCGTATCGATTAAAAGATTCCCCGCATTATAAAGAAAGACCTCGTCCCCATTGTTGGCAAAGCCGGGCCAACTGCCGTTTAGATCAACCTCGCTCAACGTGGGATAAAAGCCGAACTGTTCGTAAAAACGATCGCGATCGTCTGCGATCCAGATCGAGCGGGTTGCGGATAGGACAGTGGTTGGCAATTCGGCCGAAACGCCCCCATCTGAAAAGCGCCATCCCGTCAGGTCAACCGCCCGATTACTCAGGTTGACCAGTTGGATTGCCTCATCTCCAGCATGATAAGCGTCATAGTGCAGCGCGTTGATCAAGATGACCGATCCGATTAGCGTTGTCGCCGATGCGGTATTGTTGCTTGTGACGGTCTCCGTTGTTTGTGACGAAACTGTGACTGAATTAACGATTGCGCCCTGTGTGTCCGTTGCAATTTGAGTGTTTAGTTCGATTGTGAGGCTGGTTTGCGGGGCTAGCTGTGCCAGCGACCAAGCGAGAACGGTTGCGTTGGGGTGTGTGAACGTGACGTTGCTGGTTTGCGAGATATAGGCTAGTGCTGCGGGGAGGGTGTCGGTGATCTGGATGTTTTCGGCCGAACTGTCGCCAATATTCTCCAAAACGATATGGTACGTGATGACGGTTGCACCTGGAACAGGCGCGTCTGCCCATTTGGTAATAGCCAAATCTGCACCACTTGCTGCCCACGCGCTGTTTGGCTGCCCTGGCGTTCCGTTTATCGGTTCCCCGTTGGCATCTAACCCGTTGCGAATGTTGCCGTCATGTGTTTCCCAATTGTTCTCCGCATCTGGCAAAGCTGGATCAATACGTTCCATCGAGGCTATCGGTGAGGTGCTTGATCCGCTTGACCAAGTGCCGCCACTCCCGTTGACCGTATCGATTAGTCCATCAGACTCATCACGCAGGAAAAGGGTTTCGCCGACATTTTCAAGTGAGCCGCTGTAAAGTTGATCGGCCGTTAGATCAGAAACCGTTGACTCATTGGTTCGCTCCAACAAAAAGAAGCTGTTGGCAGCAATTGAGCCTTGTAACGTGATGCTTGGGGTTCCGTCTTGCGCTTGCAGAGTCCAATTTGTGAGGTTGATTGGCGCATTCGTCGGGTTATATAGCTCAATCCACTCATCGCTGGTGCTGGCGTTTGTGCCGCTCCAGGCTACTTCGCTGACAACCACGCTGCCGCTGGCATTTATGGCGGTCGCTGTTGCGCGACTAAAAAAGCCCATTAATCCAATTGCTAAAAGCAGCGAGAAAAAAAGTACAGAAAAACGATACATTGTGTAATCCTCCTAAGCAGATTCCTATGACGCTTCGATAGTGATAACCACGATCCTCCAACGCATTTTTGGCACGACGAACAGAGGCGCGACTAAGAAATCGCGGCCAATTTATTTAGCTTCTGTTTTTGATCTGCTTAATAACATGAGTAGACTGCCGCATACGCCGATTTCCCTAATCGGATATGCTTCAATCGCTCAAGACATACTGGTTGTTTGTAGTGAGGTGTATTGGGTAAGTGGAAAGGGGAACGAACCCTAACACAAATACACTCAACTACGTTGGTATAAGTATTTAATTGAAAGCGATGTTTAGATGGTTAATAGGGTGTTTACCCTAGTTCTAGCAATTATTACTAGATGTGATGCTTCTCATAAGCTGAATCCTCCTATTTAACAGTTCACGTATTGCCTTTTGATGATAAAAACGCATTCCCTGTCTGCATTTTACCTCAAGCGCTTATCCCTTTATCTAGCTTGCACACTGACGGCAACAGGATGGCCCAAAAAGAAACCTCCTGCTGCCGTGCAAGCATCCGTATTTCCTAAAGACTGCTGACCTCCGCTAGATAAACAGTCCAAAAAAATAGGTTGTAAACAATGTGCATATAAGCACACCTTTTATTCTAATTCACATAAGAGGAATCGTAAAGGGCAGCTTTGATTTCCAATATATCTCTACGGAGATTAAAGTCCGTATCGACCTTGGCCGCTATCTTTTCATGCCCATGCATAATGGTTGTGTGATTGCGTTTGCCAAGGCGCTGCCCAATTTGTGGAAAAGATGCATCTGTTTCGGTTCGGCACAGATACATGGCGATTTGTCTTGGATAGGCAATCGATCGGCTGCGTGTTTTCCCGAGCATTTTCTCAGGCGCCACGCTGTAGTAGACACACACGGCCGAGATAACCTGCTCGATTGTGACCTTATTAGGGTGACGGATGTAATCTGAGAGCGCCAAATGAACAAGGTCGTTTGAGATAGTGACGCCAGTAAACTCGGCGTAGGCTAACACTTTGTTGAGAGCGCCTTCTAGCTCGCGGATATTGCTGCGCACGTGGTGAGCAATTAAGTTCAACACGTTGCGTGGAACGGTGGCGTTGCGTTCCTCGGCCTTACTTTGCAAAATGGCGATACGAGTCTCTTGATCAGGTAGCTGAATATCAGCCATCAAGCCCCATTCAAAACGTGATTTTAATCGCTCTTCAAGCGTAACCATAGCGCGGGGTGGTCGATCGCTCGATAGAATGACCTGTTTGCCTGAACTGTGTAACACGTTGAAGGTGTGGAATAGCTCCTCTTGTGTGCTTTCTTTGCCAGCAATAAATTGAATGTCATCGATCAACAGGACATCTGGAGAACGGTACTTTTCGCGAAACTCGGCCGTTTTCTGTTGGCGAATCGATTGGATTAGGTCGTTTGTAAACGTTTCAGACGAGATGTAGCAGACGGATAGCCCGTTTTCAAGCGCTTTATAGCCCACAGCGTGCAGTAAATGTGTTTTGCCTAGCCCAACCCCACCATAAATAAATAAAGGGTTGTAAGCTTCGCCAGGTCGCTCTGCAACGGCCAGCGCTGCGGCATGTGCAAGGCGGCTATTATGACCAACAATAAAAGTTGAGAAGGTGTAACGAGGGTTTAATCCGGCTGTGATAGACTTTCTAGGAGGCGCTGTTTCAGTAGAAAATTCCTCAGAGAATTCCTCTTGTATGGTGGTAGTTTCGTAGTTTGGTACAGGTTCATTTGAAGCGACAACAAAAATGAGTTCAGGCGCTGCACCAAGAATATCAACCAATGTACGTTTAACCATGCCGTACATTCTGCGTTGCAACCAATCGCGAGCAGAGGCACTTTGCACCGAAATGGTGAAAATGTTGTTTTCGGCCGAAATCAGTACGGCGTTTTTGAGATGTGTATTAAATCCACCTGGCTCCATTTGGAGCTTAAGCTCCGCAAGTGCCATCAACCAAGCCTCTTGAGGTGACATGAAGAAGCGTCCTATTCCCAATAGACGTAGATGAGTTGTGCACAGCTAACAAGGTGTTATCACATGCATACACTTGATTTAGTCTATCAAATTTATTACAAACAATTACAAATCCATCTTCAAGGCAATGACTGCTTCGAGGGTAGCCCGCGCACTCCCGAATACTCCAAAGCGGACTAAAAGCTTGCCCCGATGGTTCAAACATTCTAACAGATGGCAATATTGGTCGCAACAACGATTGATTGACAACGCAGGATATTCTGAACCAGCAATATGTTAAATTTTTGGATTATTTAACATGACATCATGAGGTTGCTTAAATACCGACTTGATTGAGAAAGATTAACTTGACCACCCCCATATGTGGGTGATCGAAGCTGAAATCGCCAATCTGTACAATAAATGGGTGCTGAAATCGGCGCGGATGGCTCAAATTTCCTGCTCATCTTCTACTCATATTCTCGATTATCAGATGCCGTTGCGTCAATTAGAGCAGTATAAACATATTATTTGACAATACAGTGGTGGAGTGAATACAATGTCTGGCGTTGGGCATATTATATGTTCTCTTTTACGGGCCAATTGCAATAAATTATAGAAATAAGCCATGATAACTGTATCAGTGGTTGTTTGTAATTATCGCAATACCCAACATCGATACCACAGCGGGAAGGAAGTAATAGTTCAGCCTAACCGTCACACCGCACCACCATCTTTCACTTTTAATTGAATTGCAGTTTTTTTTCTGCGGTTGTTTTTGCCTTCATGCCGTGACTCCCAATTTTTGACCAAGCATGAAATAGCAATCCAATGACAACACCTGGAGACCCAAATGGATGTGGACATCATCAAAGTCTCAGCTAGGTCGCGCACTGCATCAGTTGCCGGAGCGGTAGCTGGCGTTATGCGTGAATCTGGAAAAGCTGAAGTACAAGCCATTGGTGCTGGTGCCGTTAATCAAGCCTTGAAAGCAATCGCTATTGCTCGTGGCTACCTGTTAGAAGAAGCGATGGATATTGTTTGCATCCCGTCTTTTGTTGATATTACGATTGAAGGAGCCGATCGAACGGCACTTCGGATATTGGTCTTACCAAGGCTTAACAATGCCCCTGATTAGATAAATTTAGATTGCAGCTAGCCATCGTTCAAACACTCATCGCTTACACCCTAACGTCGCAATTAACTCCCTATAACTTATTCATTCATTCATGCGGTTTCCGCCGTATGTGGTTGCATTATCTGTGCAGACCGATGCTAAACATGGGTTGATGTCGCTTGCTGTGCGTCTGGGTTATCTTGGGCCTCGATTTTACTGTTTTTTGTTCTGTGTGATTGATCTGATAGCTTTCGGCCGAAATCCCTTCCCAATAGGCGCAAACCGAATACAATTTTGCACATGCTTCGACACAGGTATTACTCTCTCCCTGCAGTGCTAGTTTTAGGCTGCCTTATGCTAGCCCTTGGCTGCCAACAGCGTGGCCCAACTCGTCCGACTATTTCCGTGGAGGAAGCGCTAACCGGTACGTCCGCTGCGCGTTCAACAGCAACCCCGATCCCGCCACCCACCGACACCGCAACACCGCCGCCGCCGCCGCCAACCGCAACGCCGACCGCCGATCAATATGTTGAAATTGGCAACAAGGCGTTTGAGGAAGGTGATCTAGATGCCGCGATTGAGGCATACTCCAACGCGATTTTGCAGAATAATCCAGCGTCCTACATGTTTTATGGGCGTGGCGCTGCCTATCGGGCCAAAGGCAACCTCGATGCCGCCATGGAAGATTTTAATGAGGCGATTGAATTAGACAGCAGTTCGGCCGAAGCGTTCGCCGCACGTGGTGATGTCCATCGCCAAAAAGGAAACACGGCCCAATCCGTTTCAGACTACTCATCCGCACTTGATCTGAATCCAAACGATGGCTTCAGCTATTTTAATCGCGCCATGGGCTATAAAGATATTGGACAGCGTGCGCTGGCCCTGACCGATTTGACCCGCTCGATTGAACTGCAATCTGATAATGCGGAGGCATATTATCAGCGCGGCATTATTTTGCTCGATCAAAAACAGCTCGATCTCTCCGTGCAGGATTTAACAAAAGCGCTTGAATTAAACCCTGAACTGGTATTTGCCTATATGCGCCGAGGCAACGCATATCAGGAAATGCGGAATTTTGATGCAGCAATTGCCGACTACAATCAGTTTATTGAAGTTGGTGAGGATGATGTGTACGTTTATTATCAGCGTGCGAACTCTTACGCAGGTAATGAACAGTATGATTTAGCCTTAGCCGATTACAACATATTTATTGAAGCGCAGCCAGATAACCCCTTTGTCTATCTCAGCCGCAGCAGCGCCTATGAGCGTGCGGGTGACTTAGAGCAGGCGCTCGTTGACATTGATCGTGCGCTTGAGATTGACAATGCAAACGTGTTTGCCTACCAACGGCGTGCGCGTTTGTTGCAGCTTCTAGATCGCGTTGATGATGCAATTGCCGCATTTGATGAGGCGATTGAATTAAACCCAGATAATCCATTTATGTACATCAATCGCGGGGCGATCTTAATCGAGAACGATCGCTTTGAGGACGGGATGGCCGATTATAATAAAGCGATTGAACTAGATCCTGAGAACCCGTTCGCCCTCTCGCATCGTGCTGCGGCCTACAAAATCAACGGCAACCTCGATGCGGCGCTTGCTGATTACACTAGCTGGACCGAACTGGAGCCAGAAAATGCAACCGCTTTTTATCAGAAAGCCGAGATTCACGCCGCGTTTAGCGACTTTGACAGCGCCCTCAGAGCGTACAGTCGCTCTCTAGAAATCGACCCGACGAATATTTATGTTTGGTACAATCGCGGCAATGTGAATAAGCGTGTAGGTAGTTACGGCGCGGCGATTGTTGACTTTGAGAAGGTGGTTGAGCTAAATAGCAATGCCGCGACAGTTGAAAAAGCGCAGGAGCAACTTGCGATTTTGAAATAAACGGAGAAGTGTTATGGCGATTGTTTCATCACACGTGTTAGATTCTGTCAGTGGCGATCACGCAAAAGGAATTCGGATCGCGTGTTTTGCGCTGACGGGTGCGACCCGTGAACTGTTGTTTGACGTGATTGCGGATCAGCAAGGGCGGATTGCGGAGGAGGTTGTGCTTATTTCGGCCGAAACTCAACACGAACTTGTTTTTCACACCGCCGACTACTTTGCCGCTCAATCGAATGCGCCAACAGCGCGACAAACGATTAACGAGGTTGTCGTTCGTTTCACGATTGATGAGCCAAACGGCCGAACACATATCCCGATGATGTTATCCCCCCATTCTTACTCGATCTGGTGGTCAGCATGACACAACCTGTGAAATTAACCGTTTCTCGCCGCCAGCGAGGCACGCCCTACACGCCCCGTATTGAAGAGCTAGGCGTCTCTGCCTACTCAATTGTGAACCGCACCATTCTGCCAAAAGGGTTTCGCAAAACGGTCGATGAAGATTATTGGCATATGCGCGAGCATGTCCAGCTTTGGGATGTAAGCTGCCAGCGTCAAATCGAACTGCGGGGGCCAGATGCGGCTAAGCTTATGCAGTTGATGACGCCACGCGATTTGCGTAAGGCTAAAATCGGCCGATGTCTCTACGCACCGCTTGTCGATGCAAACGGCGGGATGCTCAACGATCCGATCATTCAAAAGCTGGCCGACGATCATTTTTGGCTCTCGATTGCTGACTCGGATGTGGCGCTGTGGGCGAAAGGGTTAGCGCAGGGCTACGGGTTTGATGTCTCCATTAAAGAGGCTGACGTGTGGCCTTTAGCTGTGCAGGGGCCAAAATCAGATGATTTAATGGCAAAGGTGTTCGGCGACGCCGTGCGAAAAATCCGTTTCTTCCGTTTTAAGTGGCTCGACTTTCAGGGCCACCCGCTGCTTGTGGCGCGGACTGGGTACAGTAAACAAGGTGGGTTTGAAATTTACCTTGATAAATGGTCGCTCGGCTTGCCGCTTTGGGACGCCCTCTGGGAAGCTGGGGAGGAATTCAACGTCAGCCCCGGCAGTCCAAACCTGATTGAGCGTGTAGAAGGTGGCTTGCTGTCGCTTGGCAACGAGATGACCAACGCAAACAACCCGCTGGAATGTGGGATGGAGCAATATTGCCAGCTTGATGGCTCAATCGACTATATTGGTCGCGACGCACTGATGCAGATTCATGCAGAAGGGGTCAAACGTCAAATTCGCGGCGTCCTGTTTGGAGATGATCGCTGCCCGCCGTGCCGTGAACCATGGCCGCTGCATGTTGATGGCGAAGTGGTCGGCTCGGTGACAACCGCGATTTGGTCGCCCCGTTTTAAGCAAAATGTGTCGTTGGGTATGGTTGATCGCGGCTACTGGACAGCAGGGCAAAAAGTGACGGTCGCCTGTTCAGATGGCAAAATGCGCGAAGGGGTTGTTGTGGCATTGC
>JBMZDF010000201.1:0-9977 GCA_049614105.1 Promineifilaceae bacterium (SeqCode) | reverse complement strand
TGACTTCGACAAGCTCAGTCTACGTTATCGTCACCAACCCATTTGAAAGACGCGCCTAACTTATTGGCAAATTGCCCGTTTTACTGAGCGGGCTTTTTGCTGTTTGGGGCGTTGAGTGTGTGTTTGCCCGTCTCAACTTGATCGAGCGACCAAGTGAGGAGCTGCCCCACTAGCTGTTTGGGGGTGAGGTTGTTTTCGGCCGAAACGTGACTAATCCGCTCAATTAAACTGCGTTCTATCGAATAAGTTTCGCGCTTTGAGGTTGGCGATATGCGTGATAAGTTCGCTTGATCGGCCCAACTGCCCAATTTCGCATCGAGTTTATTTGTTTTCTTTGCCATTTTTCTATATTCCTCTCACAAAAAATTTCGATCAATAAAGCTCTTGACTAAGTGCCTGATAAGATTGGGCACCACGTGAACGCGGCGCATAAATTGCGACAGGCTGACCTTCAAGGCCCGCTTCTGAAACAGAAATGTTGACGGGGATAACTGCCTGCGCAACCAGCGCCTTGAAGCGTTGCCGTGCCGCAGCCTCTACCGATTTTGTTAACGCAACCCGCTTATCGTACATGGTTAACACGACTGAACGCACGTGAAGATCACGATTGTTCTTTTGAACCAGCTTTACCAATTGGAGCGTGTTGTCAACCGCACGCAGTGCATAAGGTTGACACTGCAACGGAATCAAGACCTCATTGGCCGCTGTTAGGGCGTTGAACGCGAAAAACCCCATGCTGGGCGGACTGTCAATTAAGACATAATCATACTTATCTTGCACCATTGCAATCGCATCTTGTAGCTTGTTATTCCGATCATAATAGGCTGCAAACTGCTGCTCTGCTAAGGCAAGGTCAAGATTTGATGGCAGCAGGTCATAATGGTCCAGCGAGATAATCGTGTTGGCCGTGGTGTTCGGATCATACATCGTGTGAAAGACCGTTTGTCGTTCTTCATAAGGCTCGATGCCGCAGCCGACCGTCAGATTTGATTGAGGGTCAAAGTCTACAAGCAGAACGCGCTTTTGCTTGCCCAACTCATAGCCTAAGTTTTGAACCAAGGATGTTTTGCCTGTGCCGCCTTTGTGGCTTAGTACAGCGATGATAGTTGTCATACTGGGTCATCTCCATTGGTGGGAAGTGGATTGTCCGCTGCAAGTTGCCGCGCTTGTGCAATCCAGCGATTAACATCCATACGTGCGCCGCCTGCTTCGGCCGTTATTGAGACGATATTTTCGGCCGAAATCTGACTCAAATCATGATAAGTAAACAACCCTGCCGCATTAAACAGCCGCGCATGATGTGGCGTCAATCCGTTGATTAATTCTAATCGATCAAGCGTGAATTTGTCTGTCCAGATAGGTGTCGAAGATGCTGCTGTTTGAGGAGGCTCAACCGCGTTGGTGATAGGTTGAGCAAGCTGTGAATCAGTTGTTTCGTTAGCTGCCGCTTGCTGCCGCTTGCGCCAAAGTGCGATGCTGCCTATCAACGCGCCCGTGCTAACAATTGTAAAAAATGTTGCCATCGCGTACCCCTTACAAAAATAAATTGAAAAACGAGTGTGATCTAGCCGGAGTTTGCCCCGCCTACATGACAAATGCAAACGTCAGGTGGCAAGCTGCCCCTGTGCCCTATAGTTCGATCAAACGTTGTTGTAGTGCAATCGTTACGGCTTCCGTCCGATTGCTGGCCCCCAACTTGCTGAGCAGAGAACTGACGTGAAATTTGACGGTGCGTTCGGTGATGTGCAATTCGGCCGAAATTTCCTTATTCTGCCATCCCTTCGCCAACTGCTGTAACACCTCATGCTCGCGTGGCGTCAACGCCTCCACGGTCGGCGGTTTGTCACGCAGATGATTCATCAGCTTTGACGCCACAATTGGCTGCAACAGCGATCCGCCCTGACTCACCACCCGAATGGCAGAAAACAACTCATGGCGCGGAACCCCTTTGAGCAGATACCCTTGCGCCCCCGCCTGCACAGCTTCAACGATGCGTTCATCAGTGTCAAAGGCGGTAAACACAATCACGCGCTGATTAGGATTACGTTGGCGCAGCGCCTTGAGCACTTCAACCCCATTCATGCCGGGCATCTCTAAATCGAGCAGCACAATATCGGGCTGATAGGTTTGGACTGCGGATAGCGCCTCAGTGCCGTGTCCTGCTTCTGCCACAACGTCAAAATCAACCTGCGTGCTTAAAATCGCAACAAGCCCGTCACGCACAACAGGATGGTCGTCTACGATGAGAATGCGAATCGTCATGCTTGTTTTGGGCATTTGATCAGCGCTGCCGCTTGATCGCCTGCATTGTGGAAGTTGAGAAGTTTTGCAATCGGCCTGTCAAAAGCAACCTTGAGGCAAAGTGGGGTGGCAAACACAACTGACAGAGCCTCAGAAAGGAAAGTATAGCACGGATAAAGTGCCTGCAAGACACGTGTTGAGGCTGATTATAAATAAAATAGCAGTAGCCATTGAAGGAGACCTCAGAAGTTTTTATGCACACCAGAGCCGACAACGACAAACCTCTGAGGTTTATATTGATCGAAACTTTGTCGACTCGTTCCCTATCAGGAATTTACGGGCGGGATGGTGTGCCGTCTGGCAATCGTGCTTGCGTCCATTCAATCACATCGTTGCGCGGCGGGTGTTTGGCCGCAAGTGCTTCATTGATGTCGATGCCCAACCCAGGTTTGTCATTGATGTAGAGATAACCGTTGCGCACTTCTGGCAGGCCGGGGAAGATGTCATAGTCGAGTTGTTGCGGCTGATACCATTCCTGAATCCCAAAATTGGGCGACCACATATCAAGATGGGCGTTCACCGCATGACCCACAGGAGATGTGTCGGACGGGCCGTGCCACGCCGTTCGCACGCCAAACATATCGGCAAACGCCGCGACTTTACGTGCGGGCGTCAAGCCCCCCATCTGACTGATGTGCATCCGCACAAAGTCGATTTCGCGATTAACGATCAGCGGTTGCCACTCGTGTGGGTTGTTGAACAATTCGCCCATCGCAATCGGCGTTGCACACTGTTGGCGAACATTTTTAAACCATGCATTATGTTCTGGCGGCAACACATCCTCTAAAAAGAACAGCTTGAATTGCTCGACATCTTTGGCAAACTGCACCGCGTCGATGGGACTTAGTCGTTCGTGGACATCGTGCAGCAGTTCGATCTCGTCCCCTAACTCGTTGCGAACATGTTCAAGCATGTCAAGCGTGTCGCGCATGTACACCTTGGGGTCAAAATATGCCCCAGCGGGTGCGCCGTTCGGCTTAATCATTCGCGATGCGACGCCGCCATACATGCCAACCTGCACACGAAAATAACGATACCCCTGTGCTTGATAGGCGCGGATATTCTCAACCGCTTGCTCTTTTGTTGGCGCGTCGGCATGGACATAAACATGCGCCCCTTCACGCACTTTTCCGCCCAAAAGCTGATAAACGGGCATCCCTGCCAGTTTGCCCTTGATGTCCCACAATGCTTGGTCGATGCCCGAAATGGCGTTGTTGAGCACGGGGCCGTTGCGCCAGTAGCCGTTGACCATCGCTAACTGCCATATTTCTTCGATGTTGGCGACATTTCGGCCGATTACAAACGGCTTAAGATGCTTTTCGATAACGGTACGAACCGCATGAAATCGCTGCTTATACGTTGCGCAGCCGAGACCGTACAGCCCCGGTTCGGAGGTGATTAACTTGACAACAACAAGCTGCGAATTGCCAGGTTGGGTGATGATAACTTTGACATCTTTGATAGTGATAGGCATAGTGATATTTTCTGGGTGACAACCTGCGGCTACTCAACCCAAGTGTTGTGTTGAGCCACGCAAAACAGACCGTATGCTTACGGACGGTGGCCTCGAACGTTAGATTTTTTGTACAAAAAGTAAGTTAGGAATAACGAACGCTGACGGCAATCCATTCAGCGTTCATGATTATTTAGGAGTGTGTTGCATTTGAGTAAAGAGCGGTGGCTGAGCGTGTCGAAGCCTGAGCGACATACCACTGCGACTTCGACACGCTCAGTCTACGTTATCGTTACAACCCATTTGAAACACACTCATTATTTAGTCACCGTTCGTTTGATTCGGTTCTGGTTTATATGCCCAAAGCATATAAAGTGGATCGCTGTTGGGGGGTATTTCGGCCGATTTCAAACGAGCATGTGCATCATTCCAGGGCGCAGACAGTTGGAAATAGCTGTGTACAAGGCTAATGTGATCCTGATCGCCGCTGTGAATCCATGCCGTGATCGCCTTGTTTGGGAAACAGCGGTTGGAAAACGACACGATGAAAACGCCACCCGGCTTGAGCACGCGATACACTTCGGCGAATACCTCAAGCGGCTGCTGCAAATATTGAACCGACACGGCGCAGAGCACGGCGTCAAATTGATTGGCGTTAAGGGGCAGCATTTGATCGTTGTTGAGGTTGTGGAGGAAATACTCGTTTAGCTGCGAGTTTTCGCGCAATTCGGCCGAATTCATCCCATGCCCAACTACCGATGCAAACTGTTTACCTTCAGGCAGATGACTGCGCCAACTGCTCATCAAATCCAACACCGTCATCCCGTCCGTCAAGAGGTTATCGTACAAAGTGGTTAATGCCTGAATCGCAGGCTCATCAATATGAACGGTTAAACGCGGGACCACGTAGAAATTTTCGTCGGCCGAATTGTCTTGTTTTTCAAAATACTCAGGAGGATACGCAGCAGAAGTTGTGGGCATTGTCAAAGTTCCAAAGAAATGATGGTGTCGCCAATGGTGATGGTGTCGCCAGCGGTTACAACCGTTAGCTCATCAATTTTCACGCCATTAATGAGCGTGCCGTTGCGACTTCGTAAATCTTCAATCCACCATTGATTATCGCGATGGGTTAGCAGCGCGTGCTGGGAAGAAGCATAGGTGTGGTTAAGGACCACCGTGTTTGATGCGATGCGCCCGATGCTCATCACGGGGCGCAAGCGAAATTTTTGTGAGGGTTCGTCAGGCTGTGCCACCTGCAAAAAGCCAAAATCAAACTCATGTTGTTCTAGCGAACGTGTTGCAAGCTGCAAATCACGATACAGAAACCAGCCGATTGCGCCCGAAAAGGCAAGCAGCGTCAGGGCTGATAAAATTCGCAGAATCAAGAGCAGAACTTGTGGCGACATAAATTAGTGGATACGTGTGCGAGGATGTGCCTCCGTGGCTTGATCTTCGCTGTGCGGCTTGTCTAACGGTTTGGTTGTCAGCCCTTCGCCATAAATCAGGCTTATTTCGGCTAACTCGATCACATCGCCAGGACGCAGGGCGAACTCGGTGACGGGCTGATCGTTGACGACCGTGCCTGCGCGACTGCCGAGATCATAGACAATAAATCGGCCGAAACGCCATCTCAATTGCGCGTGCCGTCGACTCACCGACTTGCTATCCAGCACAATATCACAGTCGTTCCGCCGCCCCAACGTGATAATCGACTTGTTGAGCGGAATGTGGCGCTGTCCATTGAGAATCACAAAAGCGTCTAATTTGTGCAGCGCATCGAGCGGGTCATATTGCTGGATCGGTTCAAAGACGCTCGTTGTTTCGTTGAGCGGCGTGTGGTGCGTTGCGGTCACGTGGGCATAGTGGCGGCTGATGTCGGGGCTGGCCTGTAGCTCAATGACGGGGTCAGTTGCTAAGGAAAGTCCATGCTCACGTACAATTTGCAGCGCATAGTGCGTCAAGACTTCAACCGCATCCGGCCATTCGGTCCGAATATAAGTAAAGTCAACAGGATGCAGTGAAACAATAAATTCGTTGGGGGCAATTCCATTACGATGATGGTCTTCGATAGCGGCGGCAATTTCGGCCGAAATCTCCAAAGGATCGAGTCGTCCGCCAAAAAGGCGACCAAACGACCCTTCGACAAGTCGTTTTGCAATTGCTTCAAACCGTTCAAGGGGTTTTCGTCTCATAGAACTTGCATTATATTTCCCGCTAATTTTTGCGTCAATCCCATGGCTAGCCCCTTTATCGGCTGTATACTTTTCGGATGAAAATCGGCGGTTAAAAAATTAGTATTTAAACAATGAATTGCTGTAGCAAAATTCATTATTCTCCGTTCACTATTCGCTTTTGCCACTTGCAGCCTCATTGTATGCAATAAACCTCAGAGGTTTGTTGTTATCTACTCTGGGTTGTACGTAAAAACCTCTGAGGTTTTTATCAATGATTAATTGTGATCTGTTTAATGTGTCCAATTGATAATTTATAACGGATAACGAATAATGACCAATAAAGATTGTCCGCGTTGGCAACGCACTGGGTTGTTATCAATTATGCATTATGTGTTATCCATTGTGATTTGTCTACCCGCCCACTCAACGCTCGTCAACTTTGCATATCAGGAATAACTGACCTATGAGTATCAAATTAACATCTCTCGCACAATGCGCTGGTTGAGCGTCTAAGCTCGGCCCAGCCGACTTGGCGCAGGTTCTGCAGCCATTACGTGAGACTTTCAAAGCCCCTGATTATCCTGATTTGCTCGTCGGCCTCAACAAGGCAGATGATGCCGCCGTTTATCAACTGAATGGCGATCAGGCGATCATTAATACGACTGACTTTTTCCCGCCGATTGTTGATGACCCCTACGACTTCGGCGCAATTGCCGCTGCCAACGCGCTGTCTGATGTGTACGCGATGGGCGGAAAAGTGCTGTTCGCCATGAACTTGGTGGCGTTTCCGGCCGATTTAGAATTGAGCATCCTGACCGAGATTTTGCGCGGTGGCGCGGACAAGGTCAAAGAGGCTGGCGGCGTTGTGGTCGGTGGTCACAGCGTGCAGGACAAAGAACCAAAATTTGGCCTTGCCGTCACGGGCATCATCGACCCCGACAAGGTTAAAAAGAAGGGCGGCGCACAAGCTGGCGACGTGCTTTTGCTGACCAAACCACTGGGCGTCGGCATTGTGACAACCGCCCTGAAACGCGATCTGACAACGGACGAGGAGCTAGCGGCCGCTGTTGAGAGCATGAAAACGCTCAACAAACTGGCGGCCGAGGCTGCATTGGCGGCTGATGCAAACGGTATGACGGACATCACAGGGTTTGGTTTGTTGGGTCATGGTTATGAAATGGCAGGCCAAGCTGATGTCGAATTCCATTTTGACAGCGCGAAACTGCCGTTTTTACCCGGTTCAGTTGGCTATGGTGAGCAGGGTATCTTCCCTGGCGGCATGGGCCGCAACTGGACACACTTTGATCCGCATGTCACCTTTGGCGCAGAGGTCAGTGAAACGATTCAAAAAATGCTTTGGACACCTGAAACCTCTGGCGGTCTGCTTGTGTCTGTTCCGCCAGAAAATGTCGCGACCTATCAACAACATTGCCCCAACGCCGTCGTTGTGGGCCGTGTAGAAGCCGGCACAGGTCACATCTTTGTCAACTAATCTATCGAGGTAGGGAGTCAAACGTAAGAATTTTCTTATGCCTGACTCCCTGTTCCTTTCTTACTTATGTCAAACTTAACCCAATCTTCCGCATGGCAAGCGCTTTTGGCGCATCATGACGAAATCCAGCATATTCACATGCGCGACCTGTTTGCCGATGATCCCGATCGGTTTGAAAAATATCATTTGCGCTTGGGTGGTATCCTGTTTGACTACGCCAAGAATCGCATTTCGGCCGAAACCCTCACCCTCCTATTTGCACTCGCCGATCAGGCTGAGCTGTCCGACCAAATCGAAGCGATGTTCGACGGACAAGCGATCAACAACACGGAAGATCGTGCCGTTTTGCATGTTGCGCTGCGAAATCGCAGCAATCGGCCGATTAGGGTCGCTGGGGAAGATGTGATGCCTAGTGTGAATCGCGTTCTCGGCCGAATGCGCGTGTTTACCGAAGCGGTTCGCAACGGCGATTGGCTCGGCTACACAGGCAAACCAATCACCGACGTTGTTAACATCGGTATCGGCGGCTCCGATCTTGGCCCCGCAATGGTCACATTGGCGCTCAAACCGTATCAACACGAGCGGCTTAGCTTCCATTTTGTGTCCAACGTCGATGGCACAGACATTGCCGAAACGTTGCGCATGGTCAACCCAGAAACGACCCTGTTCATGATCGCCTCCAAAACGTTCACGACGCAGGAAACGATGACAAACGCCCGCAGCGCTCGCGCTTGGTTCCTCGAAACAGCGCAGGACAAGACGCAAGTTGCCAAACATTTTGTCGCGCTTTCAACAAGCGCCGAAAAGGTAGCAGCGTTCGGCATTGACACAGCCAACATGTTCGAGTTCTGGAACTGGGTGGGCGGACGCTATTCGCTTTGGTCAGCGATCGGCATGTCAATCGCGCTTTCGGTCGGCATGGACAATTTCGAGGCGCTGCTGGCGGGCGCTCACGAGGTGGATGAACATTTTCGCACGACCCCCTTTGATGAAAATGTGCCTGTTCTGATGGGGCTGCTTGGCGTTTGGTACAACAATTTCTTTGGCGCACAAAGTCAGGCAATTTTGGCTTACGATCAATACTTGGCCCGCTTCGCCGCATATTTCCAGCAGGGTGATATGGAAAGCAACGGCAAGAGCGTCACGAAAGATGGCGAATGGGTTGATTATGAAACAGGCCCGATTATTTGGGGTGAACCTGGCACAAACGGACAACACGCTTTCTATCAGCTCATTCATCAGGGTAGCAAGTTGATTCCTGCTGACTTTTTAGCCTCGGCGCAAAGCCACAATCCAGTTGGCGATCATCATGTGAAGTTGGTGTCGAACTTTTTTGCGCAGACGGAGGCGCTTGCTTTCGGCCGAACAACCGCAGAATCACGTGCTGAACTCGCTGCACAGGGCGCATCGGCCGAAACGCTCGACTACATTGCCACCGCCAAAACGTTTACAGGCAATCGGCCGACAAACTCCTTCCTCTATAAAAAGTTAACCCCAGAAGTCCTTGGCGCACTGATCGCCCTCTACGAACATAAAATCTTTGTGCAGGGCGTGATCTGGAACATTAACTCTTTTGACCAAATGGGCGTCGAACTGGGCAAAGTGCTTGCCAAAGCTATTCTGCCCGAACTGGCCGATGAGGCAGAAGTCACCTCGCATGATGTTTCAACCAATGGTTTGATTAATGCATTCAAGGCGATGCGTTAGAAGCGGGCGTTAGATTCGGAGCTGCGTGGTTTGTTCGTACGAATGGAACTGAAACAGTTTACGCCGTCAAATTTAGCATTTATTTACGATACGCTTCGCGACCGATTGCCCTTCAGAGAGTGGCATGTTGTCGCGCGTTCTGCTATACATGAGGTGATGTTGCTCCCTGAAAATCCAATAATTTATTTTAAGGGAGCTAACGTCACGATGAGGATTTATCCGCTTGTGATCTACTATAAGTGGAAGCAAGTGTTCCAAACTTATTGGTATAGCGTGGTGTCTGTCGTTTGCCGCAGTGTCCGCGTCGAAATAGGAATGTCAGGATCAGGTTTTAGAGCAGGTTACTCATGATAGGAAATTTACGCAGTCTGAAGCTTCGGCGACAGCGCTTATTTATCTACTGTTTTTTAGGATTATTAGTATTTGGGATGACTGGGTTTCGGCCGGTTCCAAAACTGTACCGTGGCGAGGTTCGTTTTATCGTAGGTCAAGATCCGCTTGATTCAACGACAGAGCTAGAAGAAGAGCGCTTCTATAATTGGACCACATCAGAATATATTGTGGCGGGTATCTCCGATTGGGTAAACGGGACACAATTTGCTGAACAGGTTAGCGATAAGTTGCAAGCACAAGGACACGATCTCGATCCGTTTGACGTTTCGGAATATGTTCAAGCTGCGTATGCACGTAGCCGTTTAATCGTTGGTGTCACGCATCCCGAAGAGGACATGGTTGAAACAATTGCGTTTGCAGCGGCCGAAACACTGCTTGCGCCAGAAGAGTTCGGTATCCCACAGTTCGGAACGGCAGCCGCCGCTATTTTCCCAATTGACAAGCAAATCGAAGTACA
>JBMZDF010000200.1:0-9996 GCA_049614105.1 Promineifilaceae bacterium (SeqCode) | reverse complement strand
CCAAAAAGATTCCCGCTCGACGGCAACCGCTGAGCAGATGGGTGTTGCGGCGGACACATTTTTCGCGCCGAACAAAGGAACGCTCGACAAATATTATTGCCTCAACGGTGGCTATATTCGCGACTTTCACTTTGATCCGAATGGCTATCGTCTCCCTGCTAACTACATCGCCAACATGGACAGTTTGTTCCAATGGTCGCTGTATGTGGCGCGACAGGCGTTGGCGGATGCAGGAGTTTTGAGTGAAAAGGGGCAAGTGGCAAGTGGCAAACAAGCGTTGTTGCAGCGCACAGGTGTTGTGCTGGGGAATTTGTCGTTCCCAACGCAGCGGTCGCATGAGCTTTTCGCGCCGATTTACGAGGCAGCACTGGAGCCTGCTCTGGATGAGGTTTTAGATGTTGAGGGGTTGAGTATTGGGGAAGCACCCCCACTCCAACCCTCCCCCAGAGAGGGGAGAGGGCAAAAGCCAAATATCGACAATATCAAAATTGCGGGATACCCGGCAGGGTTTGTCAGTCAGGCGCTTGGTCTGGGCGGGGCGCAATTTGCGCTGGATGCCGCTTGCGCGTCGTCGCTGTATGCGGTGAAACTGGCAAGTCAATATTTGCTGGCGGGCAAGACTGATTTGATGATTGCAGGCGCGGTTAGCCGTGCCGATCCGTTCTTCATCAACATGGGCTTCTCAATTTTCCACGCCTACCCTGAAGGTGATGTGGGCAGTGCGCCGCTCAATCAGAATTCGGGCGGCTTGTTTGCTGGCGAAGGCGCGGGTGCATTTGTGCTTAAGCGTCATTCGGACGCGGTGCGCGATGGCGACCATATTTATGCCGTGATTAGCGGCGTCGGCCTCTCAAACGATGGCAAGGGTAAATTTTTGCTCCAGCCTAATCCGAAAGGACAGATTTTGGCGTTTGAGCGTGCTTACAACAACGCAAACATTGACCCCGCAAGCATCGACTATGTGGAGTGTCACGCAACAGGAACCCCTGTTGGCGACATCACCGAACTCAATTCGATGGAGTCGTTTTTTACCCGCTATGGCACAACGCCGCTGATTGGGTCGGCGAAGTCGAACTTTGGGCATTTGCTGACGGCGGCGGGAATGGCTGGCATGACAAAAGTTGTGCTGGGTATGGCGCAGCAGCAGCTTCCTGCAACGATCAACATCACCAATCCGCTGACCTCAAAAGGCGGCACGATTTCTGGCGATAACGTGGTGACGGAACATATGCCGTGGCCACGTCAAGGCGATGTGGCGCGGGCTGGTGTGAGTGCGTTTGGGTTTGGCGGCACGAATGCCCACCTTGTTTTAGAACATAGCCATCAGCCAGCCGTTGTGGGCAGTCAGCCCGTGCAGCCGAAGATGGCGATTGTTGGCATGGATGCGTTTTTTGGCGGGTGTGATGGGCTGGACGCTTTCGGCCGAACAATCCACCAAGGCAAACAGCAACTCACCGAAATCCCCTCTGGTCGCTGGCAAGGCATTGAAGACCGTGCCGATTTCCTAGCCAACTATAGTATCGACAAAGCACCACAGGGCGCATTTATCACCGATTTTGATATGGACTTTTTCCATTTCAAAATTCCGCCAAATAACGACCAGCCGATTCCACAGCAGCTCCTCATTTTGAAAGTAGCCGATCGGGCGCTGCGCGATGCTGGCATTGTCGAAGGGCAAAACGTCGCCGTGATTGTGGCGACGGGGGCTGAACTGGCGCTGCATCGCTTCCGTGGGCGTGTCGATTTGACCTGGCAACTAGAGCAATCTTTGGCAGCAAGCGGGCTAGAGCTGACGGGCGAACAGTCGGCACAGCTTGAGAAAATCGCCAAAAACAGCATTCATGAGCCAGCCCAAGTTAATCAGTACACAAGTTTTATCGGCAACATTATGGCGAGTCGCATCTCGTCGATGTGGGACTTTTCGGGGCCGGCGTTTACACTTTCGGCCGAAAATAACGCCACCTTCAAAGCACTCGAAGTTGCCCAGCTATTTTTGGCAGATGGCGATGTCGATGCTGTCGTTGTCGGCGCAGTCGATTTGGCGGGCAACCTCGAAAACGTGCTGCTCCGCCATCAAAAAGCACCCGTCAACAGCGGCGCAGCGTCGTTGAGCTATGACGAAAACGCCAACGGCTGGCTGATTGGTGAAGGGGCAGGCGTCGTCGTGCTCAAACGACATGATGACGCAACGGCCGCCAATGACCGCATTTATGCGACGATTGACGCGGTGAGCGTGACGCAGAATCCAAATGATGTGTTGTCAGTTTCGGCGCAGGCGATTGAAGCGGCGGCAAAGCAAGCACTGGAAACGGCGCAGGTTGAGCCGAGCGACGTTGATTATATTGAGGTGATGGGGAGCGGCGTGGCGGCTGAAGATTCGGCCGAAATCGCAGGCCTCGCCAACGCCTATGCAAGCGCCGCGCCATTGACAACCGCCATTGGCAGCGTCAAGGCGAACATTGGACACACCTTCGCCGCGTCAGGCATTGCCAGCCTGATCAAAATGGCGCACAGCGTCTACCATCGCACGATTCCCGCGACGCCTAACTGGACACGGCCCAAATCGGCCGAAGCATTCCAATCGACCCCGTTTTATATTCCAACTGAAAGCCGCCCATGGCTTGTGGACAACAAAAATCGCGTTGCGGCAATTAATAGCTTAGGCGGCGATGGCTCCTACGCACATTTGTTGTTGTCGGGCGAGGATAATTTGCCCATCTCGCAAGCGTCGCAGCTTGCATTTTATCTGTTCCCCGTGCGGGCCAATTCTGAGGCAGGTTTGCGCTCCCAACTGGCGACACTGCAACAAACGTTGAGCGATGCGCCAACGATGTCGATTGCCGCCTCGCAGAACTTTGCCGCTTTCCAGAGCCACAGCGGCGCGTACACATTGGCGCTTGTGGGACACAATCTTGATGAGGTGCTGCGCGAAATTGAGCTGGCGTTGAAAAGCTTGTCGCGCGTGTTTGCCTCTGGTAAAGAATGGAAAACGCCAGCGGGTAGCTACTTTACGCCGCAGCCGCAGGGCAAGACGGGCAAGGTCGCTTTTGTCTATCCGGGGGCGTTTAGCGCCTATCCTCAGTTGGGCAAAGATTTATTTTATCTGTTCCCGCAGCTACATGCGTCGCTGACTGATTTGGTGGGAAATTCGGCCGAACTTCTCGCCGCCTCCCAACTGTATCCACGCACCCAAAAGCGCCAAAGCAAACGGGACAAAGCGGACGCGACCAACGCGCTGATGAAGGACTCGATAGCCGTCCTGCAAGCGAGCGCAACCTATTCGACGCTTGCCACGATGGTTATGCGCGACGCTTTTAGTCTGCAACCTGACATTGCGCTCGGCTACAGCCTTGGCGAAATGACGATGATGTACGCGACAGGCGTTTGGGCTGTCACCGATAACGCCAGCGAGAAACTCAAACAGTCGCCGCTGTTTGAAAATCGCCTGTCGGGTGAGCAAAATGCCGTGCGCGAATTTTGGGGATTGGGTGCTGCCCAGCCAAATGACGACACGCCAATTTGGGCGATTGCGCTGCTCAAAACGACCCCCGCCCGTGTCAAAGCGGCGATTGCGAGCGAGCCACGTGTCTATTTGACGCACATCAACACGCCGGATGAGTGTGTGATTGGTGGCGATCCGCTGGCGTGTGTGCGCGTGATTGAGGCGTTGAAGTGCGATTTTGTGCCAGCACCTTACAGTCATGTGATTCACTGTGAGCCGATGCGTTCTGAGCGACAGGCGTTTGTCGAGATGAACAGGTTGCCAATTTCGGCCGATGACAGCATCGACTTTATGTTTGCCGCACAGCCACAGACGCAACCGTTGACAAGCGCAAGCATTGCCGAAAATATCGCAACATCGACCACGCAAAGGGTTGATTTCCCCGCGCTGATTCAGCGTGCGTATGACAAAGGGGCGCGAATCTTTATCGAACTTGGCCCACGCAGCGCCTGTAAATGGTGGGTTGATGCGATTTTGACCGATCAGGCGCATTTGGCCGTGGCGATTGACCGCCGCAGCAAAGATGATCACACGATGTTGATCACGATGTTGGCGCAGTTGGTTAGCCATCAGGTTGATCTTGATTTGGCGACATTGTATGCGCCGCTGCCCGTTGCCAAGAACAAGCCGAAGCTGGTACGCACCGTGTCGCTGACTAGCAAACATATTTGGAATGAAGTGGTTTCGGCCGAAAATCGCGCCCTCTTCAAAGATATTAAACGTAAAAAACCGGCCCCCGTTGCCGCTATCGTTGGCGGACCTCCGCCGCTTCCGCCTATGCCTAAACCTACCCCGATTAAGCACCCATTGCCCGCGCCGACTGCTGGCACAAACGGCACAAATAATCATCCCATTGAACAAAGCATTCCACCATCTACGCCGCCAATCGCCGCTGAGCCTGTTGTGGTGGAACAGACTGTCAACAGCTCGTTCCTGATTGAGCAACTACGTTTGCTGCAAGAGAATCAGACGGCGGCGAGTCGTGTGCATGAGGCATTTTTGCGTGGACGGCGGCAGGCGTTGTTGAATACGGCGGAATTGTTGCGGGGAAGAGAACAATTAATAATTAATGATGAACAATTAGTTGTTGATGAGGTGGTTGCGCCTGACCCTGTTGAGATTGATTATAGTCGTGAGCTGTTGCCGCAGGATTTGGATCGGCCGAATAATTACACCATCCCAGACGAAATCATTTGGGATCGGGATGCGTTAATCGAGTATGCAGGTGGCAGTATCGTGCCGATGTTTGGCGAGGAATTTGCCATTATCGACAGTTACTCGCGCCGCGTCCGTTTGCCGATGCTGCCCTATTTGCTGGTCGATCGTATCACCAAACTCAAGGGCAAAACGCACGTCTACGAACCAAGCACGATGACGACCGAGTACGACATCCCCTTTGACGCATGGTACAGCACCGATGGGCAAATCCCTTGGGCGGTTAGCGTTGAAAGTGGACAGTGCGACTTGTTGCTGATTAGTTATCTCGGTATCGATTTCCAAAACAAGGGCGATCGCGTCTATCGTTTGCTCGATTGCACGTTGACCTTCTTGGAAGATATGCCGCTCGAAGGGCATACGCTGCGTTACGACATTAGCATCAACAGTTTCGCCCAAAGCGGCGGCCGGTTGCTCTTTTTCTTTAGCTATAACTGCTACGTTGGCGACACGATGGTGCTGAAAATGCGCAACGGTTGCGCGGGCTTCTTCACCGATGAGGAACTGGCGGGTGGCAAGGGCATCATCCATACACAGCGCGAGCTAGCGGCCAAAGAAGCGTTGCCAAAACAATATTTTGCGCCGCCGCTTGCCTGTGAGCGCATGGTTTTTGACAAGGACGACTTGCTGACACTTAGCCAAGGTGATATTGCAACCGTGTTTGGCAGTGACTACGCACCAAACGGGCTAAATCCATCGCTACGTATGCCACCGCCTGCGATGTTGATGGTTGATCGCATCAGCAAAATCGACATTCACGGCGGTTCGTGGGGCCTCGGTATTATTGAATCCCAAATCGACCTTGAACCCGATAGCTGGTTTTTCCCCTGCCACTTTTTAGGTGATGAAGTAATGGCGGGGTCGTTGGTTGCGGAAGGCTGCTGCCAACTGCTGCAATTCTATTTACTCTATCTGGGAATGCAGACCAAAACGACTGACGCTCGTTTCCAGCCGATCAAGAATCTTGGTCAAGTGGTTCGTACGCGCAAGCAAATTATGGCGGCCTCAGCCACGCTGACCTACCGTATGGAAATCACCGAGGTTGGCCTCGATCCGATGCCATATGCGAAGGCAAACGTTGACATCATTTACAACGGAATCGTGGTTGTCGACTTCAAGAATTTGGGTTTGCAGTTGGTTGAGAAAACGGGGGATGATCCGTTTGCGATGCAAGGCGAAGAAGGTAATCCGTTACCCGTAATCAGTAATCTGAGCGAGGAAACTGATTACCGCCTACCGCCTACCGATTACCGCCCTCGTCCAGCGCTTTACAACGACGACCATATCGAGAACTTCGCACTTGGCTCAATTAGCGCCTGTTTTGGCCCAGACTATCAAATTTTTGAAGGCAAGCGCATTCCGCGCACGCCAAATGGCGATTTGAAGCTGTTTAATCGCATCGTGGAAATTAACTGCGAGCGGCACAAGTTTACAGACAAGCCAAACTTGGTTAGCGAGTATGATGTGCCAGTGCGTGCTTGGTATTATGAGCAGAACAGTTATCCGACGATGCCCTATTCGGTGCTGATGGAAATTGCGCTCCAGCCCTGCGGCTTCTTGTCGGCCTATCTTGGCTCGACGCTGCCCTATCCTGATACAGATTTCTTTTTCCGCAATCTTGACGGACATGGCACGATGCTGCGTGATGTTGATGTGCGCGGCAAAACGATTAGCAACAGCGTGACGCTGCTTTCTGCAACGGCAATGCCTGGCATCGTGATCCAAAAGTTTAGCTTTGTGATGTCGGTTGATGGCGAGCCTTATTATGAAGGTGAGGCGGTCTTTGGCTATTTTGAAGGGCAGTCGCTGGTAAATCAGGTTGGGTTGGATCAGGGTAAGCCGTTTGCGACTTGGCTGGAAGAGTCAGGGACAGCGGGAACGGTGGTACAGTTGCCGAAGCGGTATGAGACAGGGAAGTCGTGGTTGGTTTCGGCCGAAGCCCAACTCAACTTCCTCGATCGCGCAACCGTTGTCGCCAACGGCGGACGCCACGGCAAAGGGTACGTTCATGCCTACAAAAAGATTGTGCCAAACGATTGGTTCTTCTCCTGTCACTTCTACCAAGACCCCGTTATGCCCGGTTCGCTTGGCGTTGAGGCAATCTTGGAGGCGATGCAGGTGTTTGCGCTTGAAAACGGCATCGGTACCGAGTTTGCCAATCCATACTTCACGCACGCCGATCCGCACAAAACGGTATGGATGTATCGTGGGCAGATGGGACCAAACGACGGCGAGATGTCGCTAGAAGTTGACATTACCGACATCGTGACCGAAGCTGACCAAATCACCATTATTGGCGATGCAAGCCTCTGGAAAAACGCGCTGCGTATTTATCATGTCAAACAGGTTGCGCTACGGATTGCAGCCTAGTTCTACAACTGTTGGCCGCAGAGCGGCGAAGAAAACATTCCTACGCCCCGCGTAGGAACGAGTATGAGTAAAACGGGAAATAATGATCGCTGAACAGGTTCAAGCTACAGATATTGCATTTGACGAAGCAGGCATTCAACAAAAACTGCTCAATATAAACGCCCCTTGCTACATTGTCCGCGATAGTGCTGGACAAATTGGATTTAGTAACGACTATCCAACAGTTGGCGGTGTTGATGTGGTGGCGATGGTTCCGACCACCGCGATCCAGCAACTCGGTGACCCAGAATTCTTGCGCTTTCATGGCGTCAATTACGCCTACAAAACGGGCGCAATGGCAAACGGGATCGCCTCCGAAGAACTCGTGATCGCGATGGGGCAGGCAGGGTTGATGGGATCATTCGGCGCAGCGGGACTTGTCCCGTCACGGGTTGAGTCTGCGATTCAGCGAATTCAGGCCGCGCTCCCCAATGGCCCTTACGCCTTTAATTTGATCCACAGCCCCAGCGAAGAAAATCTGGAGCGCAGCGCGGTTGATCTATTTTTGCGACACGGCATCAGAACGGTTGAAGCGTCCGCCTTTTTAGGGCTGACCCCGCACATTGTGCGTTATCGTGCGGCGGGACTGTCGCAAAATGCAGCAGGCGATGTTGTGATTGCCAACAAGGTGATCGCCAAAATTTCGCGCCGTGAAGTAGCGATTAAGTTCATGCAGCCTGCGCCCGATAAAATGCTACAAGCATTGGTTGCGAAGGGGCAAATTACGCCGTTGCAAGCGCAGTTGGCCGCACGTGTGCCGATGGCTGATGATATTACGGTTGAGGCTGACTCAGGCGGTCACACTGATAATCGGCCGCTCGTTTGTATGCTCCCATCGATGTTGGCGTTGCGTGACGAAGTGCAGGCAAAACATCAATATACGATGCCGATCCGCGTTGGCGCGGCGGGTGGCATTGGAACGCCCGAATCGGCGCTCGGCGCATTTATGATGGGCGCGGCGTATATTGTGACTGGTTCGGTTAATCAAGGGTGTATTGAGGCGGGTGCGTCTGACCATACCAAACGGTTGCTTGCAAAAGCTGAAATGGCAGATGTGGCGATGGCACCAGCGGCCGATATGTTTGAGATGGGTGTTGAGCTACAGGTTTTGAAGCGCGGGACGCTGTTCCCGATGCGGGCGCAGAAACTGTACGAGCTTTACAAACAATATGACAGCATTGACGACATTCCAACCAAAGAGCGCCTGAAACTGGAAAAAACGGTGTTCAAAGCCACGCTTGCGGAGATTTGGGACGGTTGCGTGACATTTTTTAACGAACGCGATCCGGAACAGTTACGTCGTGCGCAGGGCAATAAGAAGCGCAAAATGGCGCTGATCTTCCGCTGGTATCTGGGATTGTCGTCGCGGTGGTCAAACACGGGCGCGGCTGGGCGCGAGATTGACTATCAAATTTGGTGCGGGCCGTCAATGGGCGCGTTTAACGATTGGGTGCGCGGCAGCTACTTGGAACAGGTCGAGAATCGACGTGCGGTTGATGTGGCTGAAAAAATTATGACGGGTGCAGCCTATCTGTATCGGATACAGATGTTGAAGCTAAACGGGATTCAGTTGCCGTTGGCGTTGCAGAAGATGCCAATTTTGGCTTAGATTTCGACAGGAGAAGGTTGAAAGATAAAAAGGGCTGCTTGTGTTGTGCAAGCAGCCCTTTTTTGTTGTTCAGGCGTTATTCTTATCCCAAACAGCGATTCAGCGTAATTTGCCGATTACAAGCCAAGTTCTGCAACAATATCGGCGTCGACGTTGTTGCGGATGTGGGTGATGATTCTATCCATCCGTACCCCTTGGTTGCTCACCCATACCCCTCCATTGCGTGCGCCCGCCGCGTGGTGAATAGCCAGCAAGTTCCAACTGTTGTTAAACACAGGTGAGCCTGATGAGCCTGGCTCGGTGTCTGTGGTATAGCGGATATGGTTATCAAAAACCTGTGTCACGAGATTGTCGTGCAGGGCAACTTCTTTGCGCCGCCCTCTTGGATGCTGCACGATGTTGATGTACTGGTCGCCATCTGCGCTGTACGTGACAGAGGATGTTAGCTGTAGGTGGCCCCATCGCTGCCCTGCATTGCGGCATTGGAAGGGTAGGAATGGGCGTGCTTCATGTTGTGTAAAGTGGGTGAAGCGGCATTTCGGCCGAATTCGGATCAGCGTAAAGTCCAGCGCCGCATTTGTATAAAAGAAATCTGCGGCATTAAACTGATACGTGTCAACCGATTGCGGCATGCCCTGCTCATCCAATTGGTAATTGAACTGAACCTCAAACTTTGCCGCCAGTGCCGCACTTTCAATCACATGATTGTTAGTCATTAAAATAGACGGAGCGACTAGAAAACCAGTGCCCCACCCATTGCCCGCAGGAAGCCCCGCATGTGGGACTTTGAGCGCCACACGCCCAACCGCCCGCAGTATCATCGCACCTTCCTCAAGGAAATGAGCTGGCAAGAAGTTCGCTTCACCAACGATGCGTTCTATGATGCCCATTGACTCAATCGTGCAGATGTTCGCATCTTGATCGATGGTTAACGGTGTGCCTGGATCGGCAACATCGGCAAGCTGCTTTTGCAACCATGCCCCCTCTCGCATTGGCGAAGCAATGACAGGGGCATCATAAACGGGTGTGAGTTCATTTTGGTCTGAGGTCTCAATCGTGGCCACGTCTGTTTCAATCGGCTCTGCGATGGTTGTATTCTCGTCGAGGCTTTCTAATACAGCCGCAACCACTTGTTTATCGTACAAAGCTAATAAATTTTTAAGCTGTGTTATATCTGTTGACATAATTTTCTCCATGCAGGCTGTTTAACGAAACAACCGCCAGTAATATTCGATATAGTAGCGACCACCGTGTCCAGAAA
>JBMZDF010000199.1:0-10067 GCA_049614105.1 Promineifilaceae bacterium (SeqCode) | reverse complement strand
CGCGCAAAAATGCTGGTTGGCGACCCAAGCGCAAACTACGTCAAACACGGCGGACAAACAAACTTATTGCTCCCTGCCGATCTCGATGGTGCAACGCAACCCCCTGCAAACGCTCCCGGATTATTTTATACCTACAAAGACAATGCCCGCACGCCCCACAACGTCTCAACCGATCGCATTGAGGTTTATGAATTAGATGTTGATTGGAGCGTTCCTTCAAGCTCGTTTAATCTGGTTGCGAGCATCAATGTGTCACCGTTCGAGTACACCGTTTGCGGCTACTTCAACTTTAATTGCGTTCGACAGCTAGGAACAACGCGCCGTCTTGATACAGTTAGCGAGTGGCCTATGTTTCGCTTCCCTTATCGCAATTTTGGCACGCATGAGGCGCTTGTCGGCAACTTTACGGTTGGGGGCGGCACTGGCAACGCAGGTGGGGCGATTCGCTGGTTTGAATTACGACGCACAAGCGGCAATTGGGAGCTTCATCAAGAAGGAACGCTGGACTTTAACGATGGCAACGATCGCTGGCTGGGCAGCATCGCCCAAGATCGCTACGGGAATATCGCCCTTGCATACTCTGTTTCGAGCAACAACATAAGCCCCAGTCTGCGCTACACAATGCGCGAGGCATCCGATCCGCTTGGCACGATGGGCAATGAGCAAACCATTATTGAGGGGGGCGGATCACAGACGGGCAACAATCGTTGGGGCGATTACAGCCATCTAAGCGTCGATCCCAAAGACGACTGTTCATTCTGGTTTACAAGCGAATATTATGACGTGAGTGCAACGTCTGGCTGGAATACACGCATCGGCGTTTTTAGATCACAACAATGCCAGAGCGATGCTGCGCCTAAAATTGTCTACCTTCCAATCGTGCTCAAACCTGAACTGGATATACCAACCCCTTACCCAAGACGATAAGCCATCTGAGTTAACCCATCGATCCTATTTAGAACAACTCTATTACAGATGCGTTACAAAAGGATTACGTCCGTTCTTATAATATTACATGCGGCGATTTTTGTGATCTATCCTACATTGGGAAACGGTACAGCGTGGCATTCTCGAAAAGTCATGCCTATTCGCTCACAACCAATGTGCGAATAGGGCCAGTATGAAGACGGAAAAACATAACGTTATCCGCACTTAAACAGCTTTTATCTCAACAATTTAATTGACATGACACACCATGTCACCTCGACAATCTACTAACGAAGATCGAGAAACCTAACCAAAACTGATGCCCATCAGTTTAGTTCTTTGCAGGCCACACTTTGTGCGCCTTGTTTAAGCACGCCCATTTGAGGAAACTGCCATGTTAGATTTATCCACGACCCGCAATGATGAAGATGTTCTTCCACTTTCGCCAGGTCCTGAAACCACATCGCGCTTTTTTGATCTCCCTGTTGCCAACATGGCGCAATCTGCGTCCTTCATTTTCAATAAACAAACATTACAGCACCTTTCTCCAGTCGATCAGCAGCTTTTTGAGCAGTTTGGTCAGGGGCCAGTCGTTGCGCCGAAGCATACACGTATTCACTACGGCTTCGAGCATTATGCCCGATCGCAACCTGATGCGGTTGCTGCCGCCCATTTAGAAGACAACATCACCTACGGCGATCTCAATCGGCAGGCCAACCGTCTTGCCGCCAAACTGGTTGATTATGGCGTGCAGACAGGCGATCATGTTGCGCTTTTTCTACAGCGTTCTGTCGCGATGACGGTTGGCATTATGGCAACGCTCAAAGCGGGAGCCGCCTACGTGCCGCAGCATGTGGGGGTTGCACCAGAGGCGCATTTGCGACATGTGCTTAAATCGGCCGAAATTCGCATCATCCTCACTATCGCACGCCTCAAACACCTCGTCCCCGTTCCAGAAGGCTGCATTTGCCTCGTTATTGACGAACTCATGCAAGAACCGTTCGCCAACGAAACGGCCCATACAAACAACCTCACCCCAGCCCGGCCCATTAGCCCAGACAACACCGCCTTTATCATTTTCACCTCTGGCACAACGGGCAACCCAAACGGCGTGCAGGTGACGCACGGCAACGTTTGCAACATTTTGCTGACCGCGCCGGGCAACCTCGGCATGCGTCCCGGCATGAAGGTCACGCAAGTTCTGAGCATCGCGTTTGACATGGCGGCGTGGGAAACGCTTGGCAGCCTTGCCAACGGCGCAACGCTGATTATTCGCGGCAAGGATTTCATGCAGGCGGTGCGCCAAGCGGATGTCATCATTTCAACCCCGTCGATTTTGGGAACCTTTGATGCGGATCAGTGTCACAACGTTAAAACAGTTGCGGTGGCTGGCGAACCATGTCCACGTCCGCTGGCTGACAAGTGGGCGCAATTTTGCACCTTCTACAATTCTTGTGGCCCAACGGAGACAACGATTGTCAATACGGCGCAACATTATCGGCCGAATTCCCCAACCCTAACCATCGGCAAACCGACCCCCAACAACACCGTTTACATCCTCGATGAAAACCTCCAGCCCTGCAAAATCGGCGAAGTTGGCGAGATGTGGGCTGGCGGCGACTGTGTTTCCGCTGGCTACATTGGCAACGAGCAGCTAACGGCCGACCGCTATCGCGATGATCCGTTTTTGGAAAACGGGCGCAAGATGTTCCGCACACGTGATTTGGGGCGTTGGACAGCGGATGGGGAGCTGGAGCATTTCGGCCGAACTGACGATCAAGTCAAAGTGCGCGGTTTTCGCGTCGAACTCGACTCCGTTTCAGGCGCACTCGAATCAGTCGACAACTGTAAACAGGCTGTCACGCTCAAATTTGATAGCCGTGATCTAGTTTCCTTTGTCCGTCCACTCAATGTCGATCCACAGCTCGCCAAGCAAGCTGTTGCCGACCAACTGCCCTACTACTGCACACCCAAATTTGTCGTTGCGCTCGAAACGTTCCCACTCACCAGCCGTGGCAAGCTAGACAAGCGCAAACTGATGCAGATGGCTGTTGAACACAATCAAACTGACCCTGTTGGAGTATCAAAATGACCGTTGCTTATCCTAATCGAAACGTATCCGCTACGCCTAGCCAAACACGCCGCTCCGTGCTTGAAGAATATGAACAGGGCGTCATGCCAGAGGAGCGGCCGCTGATTCAGCGTTTTGACAAACACTATACTTTTTCACAATATCGTCGTCTTGTGGCGCTTGTTGTTGTGGTCAATTTAGGCTTGCTTGTCTACGGCATCACACGCGGCGGCTGGTGGTCTGGCAATGGGGCTGCGCTTGGCACGTTGTCTAATCTTGTCATTGGCAACATGGCGCTTACCGTTTTGATTCGTCAGCAGTATGTCATCAATCTGCTGTTCAAAATTGCCACCAGCATCCCCACAAGCTGGCCACTCGCGATTCGTTGGAGCGCTGGCAAAGTGTATCATTTTGGCGGACTGCACAGCGGCAGCGCGGGCGCGGCAACCGTTTGGTTTGCGATTCTAATTGGCTCGATGTTTATCGATTTGGCAAATGGCGTTGTCAGTGTTTCTCTGGCAACCGTTGCCGTGACGATCGTTCTGCTTGCGCTTCTCGTCGCTATTTTTAGTACGGCGCTGCCCCCAATCCGCTCACGTTATCATGATAGTTTTGAGGTGATGCATCGCTTTGGCGGTTGGGCGTCTGTACTGCTGTTTTATGTTCAAACGGGGCTATTTGTCAACGACCAACGCGGTAGCGTCAGCTTCGGCAGCGCGTTACTTGACTCGTTCGGGTTCTGGGTCTTGCTTGTTTTGACCGTCAGTATCATTTTGCCGTGGCTGCGGCTTCGGAAAGTGCCTGTCAAAATTGAGCGCCCATCTAATCATGTCGCCTTGGTGCGTTTTGACTATGGGGTTAAACCGTTTGCAGGGTCGTCAACCACGGTGAGCCGCAACCCGCTTGTCGAGTGGCACTCTTTCGCCAACGTGCCATCGCCGCAGGAGGACGGGTTCCGTCTGACCATTTCGCGGGCAGGTGACTGGACGGGCAGTTTGATCGACGATATGCCGTCTCACGTTTGGGTCAAAGGCATCCCAACGGCAGGCGTTGGCAACATCGACAAACTGTTCAAGCGCGTTGTTTGGGTCGCCACGGGAAGCGGCATCGGGCCAACGCTTCCGCATTTGCTTGCACAGGAAGTTCCTGCGCATCTGGTCTGGTCAACCCGCACACCGCGCAAAACGTACGGCGACGGGCTTGTCGATGAGATTCTTGCTGTACAGCCCAACGCGACGATCTGGGACACAACGGCGAACGGCAAACCAGATATGGTCAAATTGACGTATGCGGCTGTTCAGGCATTCGATGCCGAAGCGGTAATCGTTATTTCTAACCAAAAGCTGACCCGTCAGGTCGTTTACGGTATGGAAGCACGCGGGATTCCTGCCTACGGCGCAATTTGGGATTCCTAAAGTCTAACCATCAAGCAATTGTTGTAAATGAGAGAGCATTCAATATGTCAATACAAATCGAACAGATCGGACATGTCGTTTTGATTCGCTTAAATCGGCCGAAAAAACTCAACGCCCTCAACTCAACCGTCATGTGCGAACTCGTCAGCACAATGGAGCAATACGACCGTGATCCAGACGTAGGCTGCTTTGTCATCACAGGCAACGAACGCGCCTTTGCTGCGGGCGCTGACATCGGGGAGCTTGCCAGCAAATCGTATATGCAGATGTTCCATGAAGATTTTATGCGCGGCTGGGATCGTTTAACGGCGATCCGCACGCCAAAAATCGCGGCTGTGTCTGGGTATGCGCTCGGCGGCGGTTGCGAGCTAGCCATGATGTGCGACCTGATTATCGCGGCTGGCACGGCAAAATTTGGTCAGCCTGAAATCAAGCTGGGGCTGATTCCAGGCATGGGCGGATCACAACGTCTGACAAAGCTGATCGGCAAGGCAAAGGCGATGGATATGATTTTGACGGGGCGCATAATGGGGGCGGAGGAGGCTGAGCGTGCGGGATTGGTGGCGCGGGTGGTTTCGGCCGAAAATCTGCTCACCGAAGCACTCGCCACCGCCCAAACAATCGCCAGCTACGGCAAAACAGCCGCAATGTTTGCCCGCGAGGCAGTCAATCGTGCCGAAGAACTGAACCTACGCGAGGGGATTTTGTTTGAGCGTCGTACTTATTATGCGCTTTGGGCAACGGCCGATGCTCAAGAAGGCATGCACGCATTTATGGAAAAACGCACGCCAGCGTTTAAAGACCGTTAGCCTAGACAACAAAAAAGCGCAGCAGTTGCTGCGCCCTTTTGTTATTCGATGACCGCTTATTCGTTTTTATCTGAGGCCGAGGCTGGTAGAAGCTTGTTGGCAAAGCGAGTAACCACCGGCCGTCATCCACTCGTCTAAACGTTCGCTAATTTGCTTACCTGCAACCGCATCCTCATAAATGCCTGTCGCCCAGTAAAAATAGCTTTGCGTTTCGGCCGCCCACTGGTCATAAGGTGAGCCAGATGCGCCGTGACCGCCATTGTAACCTGCAAACGAGCGCCCCACATCCCCATTTGTCTGCGCCATACGCTCGTTAAAATAGTTAATGCCGCGTCGTGCGTTGGTGTCGGGGTCTTTCATGTTTTCGTGTGCCTCAAAATGGAACGGCATCACCTGAAACAAGCCTTGCGCCCCAACCCATGACTCCGCATAGGGATCGCCACAAGATTCAATTTGCATAATGGTGGCTATCTGATTGACATCAGCGCCATAGGTACGTGACCATTCACCGATTTGCGGTGCCCACTGCTGAACCTCACGTGTAAAGATAGGCGAGATAATCCCGTTACTAGAAGATTGTACCAGACCTGTCCCTGAGATTTCTTGTGGAGGGCTGTCGGCTACATTGTTGAGAATGGGAAGTGCTGCGCCATCGTAGAGCTGACTAACAACCGCGATTGACAGGCCCATCATCACAATGACCCAAATGAGCAGAATGATAAACCGACGTTGCACTATTTCGCTTGTTGCGACTGCCTGATGATCGTCCCATTGGGGTGAGGTCATAGTTTCCGTTACAGGTATTGATCGCAGAACTGATTGATGCCTAGTTGTCGGTTCTGCAATTCCTATGCTCTGAGAATGTGCCGCACATTGCGCTTTAGGTGGCATCCTCTGTTTGCTATCAAGCAAATGCGCGTTAGGTGGCATGATGTGCTTACTATCAGACTGTATTGTAGTCAATGCAGATAAGTTTTTCATATTATTCGACGCCTTAAAGGCTGGAGTGTAAAGAAGCATTCATCAAATGGTGTATAGGGGTTTAAATAGTTGGGAGAGTATCCAAACTGCCTCTCAACAAATCATGATTTGTTCAAATCACAGCTTGGACCAGATTGGACGAACTCGCAATCTCGATAACGATTTGGAAGCGTAAATCGCCTCTCCCAACCCCTACACCCCTATTTACCATGCCAGCGAAGCTAAAAATGGGTATAAGTTGTGTCTACTGGCGCGGCTTTGCCTGCAATTTGCTGTTCGAGGTGCGAAGTCCACCCGTTGGGCGGGCCGTTCCAGCTTTTGGATGCTGCACCCCTTTTTTGCGTTTGCGTGCGCGGCTTGGTGTTTTCTTAGTCGCTGGTTTTGATTCAAACAGTTCGGTCAAGGGGTCTGTTGTGACCGTTTCGGCCGAATCTTCCACAGCTCTATTCGCCACAATCGGCCGACGTGGAGGCTGATTAACCAGCAGCGTTTCCTGTCGCGCAATCGGCCGAGGTCGGGCGGTCAGATTCGTGCGCTCCTTCAAATGAACCGCACGTCGCCGCCGCACAGAAACGGTCGGCGGTACATTCTCAATCGCTCGCCGCTCAGGCCGCTGCACACGCATCTGTTGGTCACGATGCTCCGCCATCAGTTGCTCACCTGCAACAGAAAGCGCCCCAATAAACAGAATGCGCGTCAGCCAAACCAGTATCGCCACAAAAATTGGCACCACTTTTAGCATCGTTTCGCGTGCCATAATTTCGTTGCCTATCTCGTTATCAAGCACCGTGAGCGACACAGCCCACCAAGTCATCATCGCATTCATCGTCGCGCCCAGCAGCCACGCGCCCATTAAGTACCAAACTTCTTTTGGCTCATCACGGCCGCGTTCGGGCGTGAAAATACGCACCAGCCCAGCAAAATCGATCGAGCAAAACGCAATCGCCAAAATGGATGCCCAGCTAAAATTCATAAAGCTGGTATCACCCAATAAATTGCTCAGCGCGTAGCGGGTTGTGTCATAGTTGAACACCTCAAACGCCAGCAAGGCTAACCCCATAATCATCGCGATCATCAGACGGCGAGGGGTTCGGCTCACTTCGCTGCGAACGCGGTGGAATACATGTTTGAATTGCAGCCCCAAAGGCATCGGATCATGCCCATTTCCAATTGGGTCACGGTTTGCGTTTACATTTTGCATCGTTTTGTCTCCTAATACATCCAGCAACTATTTTACTGAGTAAAATCTTGCACTATCATGTTCGCCTGAACCGCGATAAACAGTTCAAAAGCCCTTGGGGCATCAATGGCTCGCAACTGCTTATTTTTGCGAACACTTGTTCTAATAATAGCGTATCCCTTCTGAATGTCAATCGCTTTTTGCAAATCTTTACATTAAGTTTACTATATTGAACATGCGTTCAATATAGTTTGTGACGTAACAAATCAAGATGTCGCGCAGGGGTCAGAGTCGGCTAAAATAGGTGGATGAATGATGCCTACCTCTGGCCCGATTCGGCCGAAATCCACGAAAACACCCTCCACATCGCCCACCACAGCGTGATCGATCTCGCCGCTCAATTTGGCACGCCCCTGTACCTTTTTGACGAGGCGACCATTATCAAAACCGCACGCGCATTTCAGCAGGGGCTAGAGCAATATCCAGCCCACACACATATCCATTACGCCAGCAAGGCATTTTTGAATACGGCGATTGCCCAATTGATGAGCAAGTTAGGCGTGGGGCTAGATGTGGTGTCTGTTGGCGAGTTGGCTATCGGCCGACACGCAGGCGCAGACCTCGCTTTGATGAACATGCACGGCAATGCAACGCCGCGTGCAGAACTGGCGCAGGCGGTTGAATGGGGCATCGGCCGAATTTGTGTCGACAATCTCAACCAGCTTGACACCCTCATCAACATTTGTGCGGAGCAAGACAAACGGCAAACAATTCTGCTGCGAATCGCGCCTGATGTGGTCGCGGGCGGCAATGCAAAAATCCAAACGGGGTCTAAAAAGGCAAAATTTGGGCTGAACATTGCGGATGGCTCGGCGCTCAAAGGGATCAAACTAGCGCATCGTTCTGAGCACATCAACCTTGTCGGGCTACACGCCCACACAGGGTCACAGATCCGCAGCTTTGAAGCGCTGCAAGCAACGCTCGAACGCTTATTCAGCGTTGCCGATATGGGTTATGAGGCTTGTGGCTGGCAGATGCGCGAGATTTGCCCCGGCGGCGGGCTTGCCGTTCCAACCAACAATACGCAAAGTGCGCCATTGATTGCTGATTATTGTGCGATTACCACCCAAACGGTGCAGCGTGAGGCGGAAAAGCGCGGCTGGCCGCTGCCGAGCATCAGCATCGAACCTGGGCGCTCGATGATTACACGCTCGGCCGTTGCCGTTTATCGTGTCAATGGGCACAAGCAGCTTGATGACGGAAGCTGTTATCTTCATGCGGATGGGGGCATCGGCGACAATTTGCGCCCTGCGATGTACAACGCCGTTTATGGGGCGATGAACGCCAATCGGCCGAACTCTCCCGCCAGTACAGCATATCGACTTGCAGGCCGCTACTGCGAATCAGGCGACATTCTCATCCCCCATCTCATGCTGCCCAAGACAGAGATCGGCGACCTCATCGCCCTGCCCGCTGCGGGTGCTTACACGCTCAGCATGGCAAGCAACTATAACGGCATCGGCCGCCCCGCCGTTGTGCTGCTGCGCGATGGCGAAGCAAAGCTGATCCAGCGCCGCGAAACGTGGGAGGACATCATTCGCCGCGATTATGCGCTGTGAGATGTGGCTATTCTTCGGAAAAGTTGAACATCAGTTGACGCAACGCTTCGGCCGATTCGATGTTGCTCACGCCAACGCCTAGCAAGCGCATCGGTTTGCCTGTCGGCCAGTTGGCACGCCAAATGTCGTGTGCGAGTGAGAAAATGGCGTCGGGGGTTGAAATCGGCCGAATGATCGAACGCTGACGGGTCAATGTCGTAAAGTCGGCCCAGCGAAACTTGACTGTCACCGTTCGTGCAACCAGTTGCTTGCGCTGGAGCGACGCGCCAACCTGTTCGCACATGTCGGCAAGCTTGGTTGCCAACTGTTCTTCATCCCCAATATCGCGTGTAAACGTCCATTCCTGACTAATACTCTTAGAAATTCCAGGCTGATCGTTCACCTCACGATCGTCCTGACCTCGCGCCCGACGCTGCATACTCTCCGCCTGATTGCCAAAATTCGCCTGCAACCGATCCAGAGGTAGCGCAACCAGCTCGGCACAGGTCGTCACGCCCACCTCCTGTAAGCGTTCGGCCGTCACCTGACCAATCCCCCAAATGACGCGCACCGGCAGCGGCGCAAGAAAATCAGCTTCGTCACCAGACGCCACAATGGTACAGCCCTCTGGCTTGTCATAATCTGAGGCAACCTTGGCAACCAGCTTGCTTGTTCCCAATCCAACCGAGCAGGGCAGACCTGTGGCTTGTTTGACACGCGCTTGCAGGGCAATTGCCATGTTTGCGGGGGCATCAACGTCGCTCAAATCAACAAATGCTTCATCGACACTAATTTGTTCGGTGCGCCCTACGTCCCGCAGAATCTCCATTACTTTGTGAGAACTACTGCGGATGGCGTCCCAATCGGCCGAAACAATCTTCAAATCACGATACAAACGCACCGCCGTTTTCATCGGCATCGCGGAACAGATGCCAAAGGCACGCGCCTCGTAGCTCGCCGACGCCACCACGCCACGTTGCTCAGGGCGTCCACCAATTGCCAGCGGAATCCCCTTATCTTCTGGATGCGACAGCAAATAAACATTCACAAAGAATGCATCCATATCAAGGTGGAGAATCGCTCGCG
>JBMZDF010000198.1:0-10082 GCA_049614105.1 Promineifilaceae bacterium (SeqCode) | reverse complement strand
CGGGAGGGGAATCAGATCCCTCCCCCTGTGGGGGAGGTTAGGTGGGGGTTCTGCATAAGTTCTAAACTATTAATCCAAAAAATATTCTGTTCCACAGTAAGGGCAGGCAACAACGCCTTTACCCGCAAGCGTCACGTTGCCGCCACAGTTGCGGCAACTGGTTAATTCACGCAGTTTGCCCGCATCTTCTGAATAGAGAACCCCTTCATCCCATTTGATGTAACCAGAATAAAGTCCTTTGCCGACCAAATCGTGCAGCAGCGTTTGAACCGCCTCACGGCGCATATCCAATTCAACCGCCACTTCGTCGATGTCGACTTGGCCCTGTGCTTTAACCATGTTCAGAAGTTGACGCTGTTTCTTGCGCTCTGCATTTTTGGCCGCATCATCCTTTCCTTTGGTCAGAAAGAAGATCCCGCCGCCAATCAGCGGCAAGCCCACGAACAGCGTGAAGCCCACAAACCCAAGCGCCGCGCCGCCGCTTGACAAGCCATCGCCGCGCTGCACAAATAACAAAAACGCCACCAATGCAACCGCTATTATGCCTGCCGCAATTAAAATATACCCAGTTGTTTTACCCATAAGCGAAGATCCAAATCGTTCTCTTTAGCCGAATCCTCGGCTGCCGCCACCGCTGCTGCCGCCGCTAAACCCGCCGCTGAAGCCGCCACCGCCGCCGCTGCCACTACGGCCACTGTCAGCCGTCCGCTGGCTTTGTAGTACGGTCGATGTTGAGTTTAACATGCGCGTCAAACCTTTGGACATGTTATCCAAGCCGCCCATCATGCCGCCTGACATATCATCAAGCGATGGGACATTGACGCCGCCCTCGCCTCTTGAGCCGCCCACGTCACGTCTGCCTACGCCACCGCGATAGCCGCCGCCACGATAGCGCCCGTGCTGCGGATAATAAGGATGATACCAAGTTGGCATCGGCACATTTGGACGTTGGGAAAATTGGCGGATAAAGTGGCGTTCTAGCCCGAATACAATTGCGTAGGCAAGATTTTCGCTGAAAATTTCGCCTGCGGTCACGCCTGTTTCAGCTTCATTGCTATATTTTTGAATATTTTTGAGATATTCCTTAAACGCGCCCCACTTGGCGGCTTCCTCAGCCCCCTTTTCCGTTTTGCGCGGCATGTGGGTAGCGGTGTACAGCATCGCCAGCGCGGCGGGAATAATCGACATACCGACGCAAGAGATGGTGCTGATTGCGGCTAGCACCCCGCCTAGCATAAACAGCAGTCCAATTCCAACGGCTAACCCCAAAACGCCAAACCCGCGATAGGTATTGCGCACCGTTTCTGGTGAACGATTAAATAATCCTTCGCTCACCATTTCGTCGTAGAGCTGGGTGCTGAGGCCAGGAATTTTGTTGGCGAAATTGTAGCGCAGGGAGCTTAGCGCCAGCTCTTGTTTTCGGCCGAAAAACGATCGCAACAGCGCAATCTCATACCCACGCAACCGCTCCTGTGGTTTCGCAGTCAGCGCATAAATATGATCGTTCTTCTGCTCGCGAATCTCCAGATAACCGCGACGAGCCAGATCAACCAGCGTGCTCACAATGTCGCGCATTTCCGCTTTCTCATCAACCAAGGAGCCTACCAACGCAGGCGGCAAATTGCTGGGACGCTTCGTAATGTACTCTGGCACAGCGCCCACCTCTGGATCGCGTCCGCGTGTGTACCACAACCCAAACACCAGCATGGGGCCAGTTACAAAAATCCCACCCGACAAAAGCAGGATCAAGGTAGCCCACGTGTCGTTGACTTGCTCTTGACGCTGCCAGTTTGATGTGGGTAAGGGAAGCTGATTGGTTGGGAATCGAACCCCGACCTCGAAGGCTTCACCGGGGAACAGGGCGCTTGTCATCTCAAAGGTCGCGCGGCGTTTATCCTGATCAATCTCAATCACCGCGCCGCCTTCCTGACCAGCAAGCAGCGAGAGTGTGGATTCGGCCGAAACGCCAGAAGGAAGCTGGATCGACACGCGGCTGTCATTAACACGCCCCACAATGTCGCTTGGAATGGCGGTCCAAAGGATTTGACTGCCCGTTTCTTCCACGCGCACCGCGCCATCAACCGTATACCCAAATGTATAGGTGTGGCTGCCGCGTGAGGGCGGAAAATACCAGTAGATCTCGATCTCATCGCCATTGTCTGTGACTTCAAACGTGTAGGGCGCGTTGTTCGAGGCACGATCATACACGCGATCCCCTTCACGCAGCGTGATGTTGCGAATGTCGTCTAGGCGACGATAAGGGATCGTTGCAAACCCGAATGAGAAATCGCCGCCGTTAAAGACCAGCGTTTGATGTTCGGTGACATCCAGCGTGCCATCAGCACGCAGACGAATATCGACATCAAATGATTCCCAGTAAAATGTTTTCTGTGCAAGTGCTACTTGCGGGACAAGCAGCATTAGGAGGAGCAGACTGAGTGGAAGAAATCTTTTAAGCATAGAGTTGCGTAATTGTACCAAGCCGAGATGGTTATCATTATAATGGAATTCGGCCGAAAACAAGCGTACAAATTCCAAGATCACAACGATTTCACAAACATACAAGATCGCAAAACATTTTAACCGCAAAAACGGTTAAACAATTAGCCATTAGCCAAACTAATAGGCCGTTTTTGCAAAGCGCCACTTGCAAATTTACCTTCAAACACTTTTTGTGGCGCACTCAATCCTGTACGCAAACATGAGACGCAACGTTGCAGCCGCAACACGGCATTGAACCAACGCCCTCAAAACGGTAGAATCAGACCAATGACCACTGATAATTCTCTACAAAAAGATTACACAGCCCCACCAAAACGGAATGACTATCTAATCTTTTTTGTTCTCGCCATCCCAATTCTGATCGCCGACCAGCTAAGCAAATTCTGGGTGGAAGGCTCGCTGCCTGTTGGCATCAAAATTTACGTTTGGGAACCATATTTAGCATGGTCCCATGTCCACAACACGGGCGGCACATTTGGTACGTTTCAAGGCCAGACGTGGATTTTTGCCCTCTTGGCACTGGTTGTCACGGGCGGATTAATCGCGTTCAACTTCTATCATCCGTTTCGCAGCCGCAAATTGCGCATTGCGCTGGGGATGGTTTTTGGCGGTGCGTTGGGCAATCTGATCGACCGTTTCCGCATTGGACACGTCACCGACTTCATTGATATTGATGTCTCCAGCATTGTGCCAGCGTGGGTTCCACACAACATTGCCGATTGGTACATCTTTAACATCGCCGACATCTTCATTATTGGCGCGATTATCTTCATGCTCTGTCTCATTGTTTTTGAGGGAGAGGAGATTGAGCCAAGCGCGGAACAACTTCAACGGCAAGCAGAGGCAAACCGATCGGGATCGGGGCCGTGGTTGCACTATTCACGTTCGGCCGAAATTAAATCAACCGCCTTTATCGCCTCCGCCCTCGCCATCATGACCACCATGGCGCTCTGGGCAGGGTATTTTGTTTTCAGCAGCACCTTTGGCACATTAGACGCGCAACAGCTTGGCAATCAATCGATTGGGTTTGTCACGCCGTCAAGCGCCATTTACCTGCTTGGCGGTATGCTTATCGTTGGCGCGATTGCGTTTGTTGCCTACCAGAGACTTGCCATCGGCAAGGAGAAAACGCCAGACCAAGCATTTATGTTGGTCGATGAAGGCCCACAAAGCGCCCCGCTGCCACAGGTTCCAACCTTACCCGCACCCGTTCGTTCGGCCGAAACGGAGCGTAAAATTTTATTAACTGGCGCAACGATTGTCGCCCTCATCCTGCTTGTTTGGCAGAGCATGAAGACCTCAAAACGATAGTGGTCAGGTCAGGAAGAGACCTTGCTTCCTAACAAACTGGCCCCTGAGATAAGGAATACAATTCAAATGGGTGACACACTTTCGCTCGACTTAAACGACTATATCGGCATGCGCTTAGATCGCGCACTCACCGCCGCTCATCCCGATTTTTCACGTTCGCGATGGCAAAAACTGCTCAAAGAGCAAAAAGTATTGATAAACGGTCAGCCAGTTAAGGCAAATCTTAAAGTTGAGGCAGGCACTTCGGCCGAAGTGACGCTGCCCGAAGTGAAAACGACCGAGTTAATCGCAGAAAATATCCCGCTTGATATTCGCTATGAAGATGAGGATTTGATTGTGGTCAACAAGGCGGCTGGCATGGTTGTGCATCCTGCTGCGGGACATGAGAGCGGCACGCTGGTCAATGCGCTCATGTACCATTGTCCCGATCTACCTGGCATTGGAGGCGAAATTCGGCCGGGCATCGTGCATCGTCTCGACAAAGACACATCAGGGCTGATGGTTGTCGCAAAACACGATCAGTCGCTGCGCCATCTACAGGCGCAGTTCAAGGAACGCACCGTCCACAAACTGTACATTGCGCTTGTCAACGGTCGTATCCAGCCCGAAATCGCGATGGTTGATGCCCCCATCGGCCGCGATCCAAAACAGCGCAAAAAAATGGCGGTTATCCCCTATCACTCGTCTGCAACCGCGCGTGAAGCACAAACCAGCTATGAGGCGGACACCATTTTTGATGACTACTCGCTCATCAACTGCACGCTGCACACGGGGCGCACGCACCAAATTCGCGTTCACATGGCCTATGTCGGCTATCCGCTCGTTGGCGACAGCGTCTATGGGCGGCGCAAGTCAGACATCCTGAAACGGCGTCACTTTTTGCATGCGGCTGAGCTAGGGTTTGAGAAATTGACTGGTGAGCGGGTCGGCTTTTCGGCCGAACTCCCGCCCAAACTACAAAAAATTATCGACAATTTACACGCCGCACCCTAAACACTCCCACCTAGCCTCCTCTGGGAGACGTATCAGATCCCCCTCCCTTCGGGAGGGGCGAGGGAAGGGCGCTTTTCATCTTCGGACCCCCGCGCAACTTTTCGGCCGAATCACGAATAATAACCAAAGAATCTGTCACGCGACCAAACGCCTCCGTTTGATACACCGTCAGCCTGCTCTCAAGCATCCGTTGGAGCATTTCCAACGTGCTTTGCGCCGTGATCAACGACAGGTTCAACTTGTGGCTGACCGCGTTCACTGAGTTTGTCCGCGCCCTGTTTGCATCAGTGAGCATGCGGTTTTCAGCCTTTAGCGTGCGAATCTGATCGCCATACTTTTGCTCTAACTGTAGCGCCTTGCGCGTCAGATCAGCCGTTCGTCCTTGCAACATCGTTTCGCGAATCTCGCTGCTGATGCGCTGTTTTGAAAGCGACCCGTTCATCGAGGCCAGTTCGTTTGTGCGCTTTTGAATTTGTGCCTGCAACAGTTGGCGGGCATCTTGAAGCTGTGTCACCTGTCGATCGTGCTGCAACCGTAAGCGGTGCAGGCTGATGTAGGCGCGAACCCGCACACGATGAATGATGACGCTTGTCAACAGCGCCATTGCAAACGCGATGCCAAAATGCATCCACATGTCGCTCAATTGGTTCGACATCGCAACAGCGGCCCAGCTTACAACAGATAAGGTCATCACGGCGGCAAACCAGCGAGAGGATAGGAAGAAGGCGCTGGTTGCAAGCATGACAAGCATAATGTTGGATGACTGTAGGGGATCGGCCGAAATCGCCAAATGCACGACGCTGTTAACCAATGCCACAAGGCCAAACATCCCAGCCATTGCGTGGCCATGACGGGCAAATGTATTTGCACTGTTAGAGAAGTAAAATGCGAGGAAAAATAGCGCAGACAGAACTGCGATAGGTAACAAAATGTCGCGCTGATTGGATGGAAGCAGCATGCCGTGCGAAGCAGACAACAGCATGTACATAATCGCCAACCCAAGCGATGTGCTTGGTAAGGCACTTGCGACGCTGGTGGAGAGCGCCAATTCAACATCATCAGCGGTTGGCTCATAAACGGCAAACCGTTCGGCCGAGTCTTGGATCAAAAAGGGGGATTTTCTTGCAAGTGTCATATCTAGTTGTTAGACAACAGTCCTAAAGAAATTGCGTTCCTTTATAGTGTGCCTCCTCAACCTAACTTTCCCCCTTTCACCAACCTTACAGCCTTGTTCAATCTCACACCCTCCTCATGCATGATCTACCATTGACGAAAACCTCAGAGGCTTATTGTTCACAACCTTTTGTGTCCTGCTTGGGCCATGTTCTCCTATCATGTGGGAGTCGTCCCCTAATTTTGTCCCCTCTCCTGCTTGTGGCATAATCCAAGCAGTAGGGAAAAATCTCACCAAATTATGATAAAAAAGTAAACGCTCTACCATATATCCAAAGCGATAATCTCACCAAATACAGTGGCGTTTTTGCATTCTATCACTACTCGATTCACACAAACTTATTGCATATGCTACCTGAACAAAAAGCCCGCCAGAAAATTGACATGCTTCTAACTCATGCTGGCTGGAGCGTTCAAGACGCCAAGTTTCCCGATCTGTTTTCACACGTTGGCGTCGCCATTCGCGAAGAACAAACAGGGGACGGCCCTGCCGATTATCAACTTATTGTAGATGGATATGCGGTTGGCATCTTGGAAGCGAAACGCACGGGCGTCACGCTCAGCGGCGTGATGCATCAGGCGGCACGCTACGCCAGCGGACAAAAACAACGTGTCACACCAAGACTCTCCAATCGGCCGCTCCCCTTTCTCTATGTCTCAACTGGCGAAGAAACGATCTTCCGCAACGAGCTTGATCCAGCCCCCCGTAGCCGCAACCTATTCGCCTTCCACAAGCCTGAAACGCTGGCAAAATGGCTAGACGATTACGAAGCGGGACGCGGCACGCTACGCCAGCGTTTGCAACAGATGCCCGTTGCTTATCCGCTCGTTGAAACAGGGCTGTGGCCGCCACAAATTGAGGCGATCACAAATTTAGAGCGTTCGCTGGCGAACAACCGCCCACGCGCCCTGATTCAAATGGCGACGGGCAGCGGTAAGACGTTCACCGCCGTCAACAGCGCCTATCGGCTGATCAAGTACGCAAACGCCAAACACATCCTCTTTCTGGTTGACCGCAACAATTTGGGCAAGCAGGCCAAAACGGAGTTCAACACCTTCGACACCCCAGACGATGGGCGCAAATTTACGGAGCTGTACACGGTCCAACGGCTGACCAGCAAAACGATTGACACTAATGCACGGGTCGTTATCAGCACGACACAACGCCTCTACGCCTCGCTGCGCGACACTGAAATTGAGACGCAGGAAGAGGAGGTATCAGCGTATGAGTTGGAGGAACAGGGCAAACTAAACACAGCAAGACCCAAACAGGTTGCCTATCAATCTCATCTGCCGATTGAGTTGTTTGACGTCATCATCATTGATGAGTGCCATCGCTCCATTTACAACCTGTGGCGACAGGTGCTTGACTACTTCGACGCCTATCTGATCGGCCTGACCGCAACGCCGACCAAGCAAACGATCGGCTTTTTCAACGAAAATTTGGTGATGGAGTACACACACAAACGCGCCGTAGCAGACGGTATCAACGTCAATGGCGATGTCTACCGCATCACGACCAAAGTAGGCGAAGATGGCAGTACGGTACAGGCTGGCTACACCGTTGGGGAACGCGACCGTTGCAAGGGGCCAATTGCGGATCGGCTGTTAAACGAGGATTTTACTTACAGCGCAACGCAACTCGGCCGAGATGTGATCAGCCCCAGCCGCATTCGGTTGGTCATTTCTACCTTTCGGGACGATGTGCGGACTAAAATTTTTGCAGGTCGTGAGCATGTGCCAAAAACATTGATATTTGCCAAAGACGACAATCATGCGGAGGAAATTGTCAATATCGTGCGGCATGTGTTTGACGAAGGCGATGCGTTTTGCCAAAAGGTAACGTACCGCTCCAAGAAAAAGCCCGACCTAATTTTGCGGGAGGCTCGCCAAAAGCATAACCCACGCATCTTGGTGACGGTCGATATGATCGCAACTGGCACCGATATTAAACCGCTCGAATGCCTCATCTTTTTGCGCGATGTGAAATCGCTGGGCTACTTTGAACAGATGCGCGGACGTGGCGTGCGCGTGATCAACGACAGCGACTTGGCAATGGTGACGGCTGACGCAGGTACAAAAGACCGTTTTGTGATTGTCGATGCGGTAGGCGTCACGCTACGTGAGAAGAAGGACACAACAAAATCGCTTAACCGTCAGCCGTATAAGGCATTGTCCGAACTGCTGCAAGAGCTAGCCCGCACGCGCCATCCATCTGAAGATCAACTATCGACGCTGGCGGCGCGGCTGGCGCGACTGCAACGCAAGGTACAGTCCGACGATGCGTTGACCATCACGGCGGACTCTGCGCTGGGTCAGATAGTGGGCGCGGCTAGCGGGCGCGACAGCTTGCAGCGGCTGACGCATAAGGCGCTTGATTTGCTCGATTTGCCCGATGAGATCGACGCGGCCGATGCACAGACGCAAACAACCGCGTTTGTACGGGCGCTGCACCCTTTGTTCGCTGAACTAACCGAGATTTCAAAGCGCACCATTGTCACCTATGATTTCACAACGCAGGATCAATTGAGGGTGGCGGAGTATGATGCGGACGCAACAGAACGAGCGCGGCAGACGATTGAGTCGTTCCAAACATACATTGAAGCCAACAAGGATGAGATTACGGCGCTGCGGCTGATTTATAGCCGACCGTACAGCACGCAACCGCTGACGCTGGCGATGATTAAGGAACTAGCGGCGCAGCTTCGATTGCCGCCGCACAACTGGACGACGCCTAAATTGTGGCAAGCATATCAACAGCTTGAGCGCGATGTCGTGCGTGGCGCACCGGCCGAACGGCGGCTGAGTGATTTGGTGGCGCTGCTGCGTTACGTGGTGCTGCCTGATGATGATGTCGCGCTGCTGACACCTTTTCCAGCGCAGGTGCAGCAACGTTATACGGACTGGCTGGCGCAACAAGCAGCGGCGGGGCAACAGTTTAGCGACACGCAACGCTGGTGGCTCGACCGCATCGCCGAATACATCGGCGTCAATCTCGCGATGATGCCGCGCGATTTTGATACAGGCGATTTCCGCGACCGTGGCGGACGATTTGCCGCCATGAAAGAACTCGGCGGCGACTGGCTCAAACTACTTAACGAAATGAATAGGACATTGGCGACTGCATGAATGATCATATAAACACAATTTTACCAATTGCTTGGCAGTGGCTTGAGCTAGAGCAGTTAATAGTGAGTCATGATGGTAAGCGAGTTCCTGTTCGCAAAGCAGATCGCGACCAAATGCAGGGTGATATTCCATATTATGGTGCATCAGGTATTATTGACTATGTTGATAGTTATCTTTTTGATGGTAATTATCTATTACTTGCAGAGGATGGAGCTAATCTGCTGAGTCGTTCTAAACCAATTGCGTTTCAGGCTCACGGTCAGTTTTGGGTGAACAATCACGCTCATATATTTCAAACAAAAGGGGAGATTCCATTAGCATATCTTGAACATTATCTCAACAGCTTCCACCTAGCTCGCTTCGTTACGGGTACAGCACAACCAAAACTGACCAAACGAAATATGAATCGAATTCCTGTTCCCGTTGCACCATTAGAGGAACAAAAACGGATTGTTGCGGAGATTGAGACACAATTTGCGCGGTTAGATCAGGTTGTGGCATCGTTAGAGCGGCTGCGGGTGAAGCTGAAACAGTATCGGGCGAGCGTCTTGAAGGCAGCGTGCGAGGGGCGTCTTGTGCCGCAAGACCCAAACGACGAGCCTGCCGACGTACTTCTGGCACGCATTTTGAAAGAGCGGCGGCGCAAATGGGAAGCACAGGCGTGGCAAAAGGAAATTGCCAAAGCACAGAAAAAAGCGGCCAAGGCAACACGCAAAGCAAACGGCAACCCGTTCAAACGCGGCGACAAACTCACCGACGTTGAGTGGCGCGACCTCCCCGAAGCAGTCTACAAACGTTATCTACCAAAGAATGAGAAGTGGAAGGAGAAGTATCAGGAGCCGAAGGGGGTTGGTGATACTTCTAAATCTGATTTACCTTTGCAATGGGCATTCTTACAAATCAATAGTGTAGCATTTGTAACAAAGCTTGCTGGATTTGAATATACAAAATTTGTGAATTACACTCCAAGTGGC
>JBMZDF010000197.1:0-10102 GCA_049614105.1 Promineifilaceae bacterium (SeqCode) | reverse complement strand
GACGATTGTGCCGTGTTTTTCGGCCGAATTCCAAGCCTTAATCGCCTCTGTCTGATAATCGTGCGGCACGCGCCCGTCATCGAGTTTGATCGCGATGTTTGACCAGCTTGGCACACGGTTGCGGATCTGATTTCGGCCGAACCAGCGAACTAACTTGCGATAATGTCCCGCAGGGCAACGCCACTTGGCATTATGCCAAATGAACGGGGGAGGGGGCGCGATCGACCGATCGACCCCTTCCAACACGAGCGTACCGCCTGCAAAACGGACCGCCTTTTCTTCGCTTACGTTGACATTTGTTTTAGGACGTGGGATGGGATTGAAAGAATGAATAATGAACGAAAAACAGTGAACGGAGATTTATGAACGCGCCGATTTAACAACGTCAACCAATAAGCTCCCGCTCACCGTTTGTACTCACGATTCAGTTCTAGACAGATAGATGCTTGAGTTGACCGTCTGCATAGCAGGCGTCAATTTCATTCGCATACATTTTGTTGACAACAGCGCGTTTGATCTTGAATGTTGGCGTCAATTCACCCGTTTCAACCGAGAAGTCCTGTGGCAGGATAACATAGTTGCGAATGTGTTCAACCTTGGCAAAATGCGCGTTGACGTTTTTCTTGATCGCCGCATCAAGTGTCTCACGCAGCTTTGGATGCGTTGGCAGGTCGGCCATTGCAATGCCGTGTTCTTTCGCAAACGCTTCCGCTGTTTCTGGCACAAGCGTCATCAGGCCAATGAGGTAACGTTGGCGTTCGCCTACGCAGACGGCCGATGAAACAAGCGGGATGGTCGTCATCGCTGCTTCCAAGTTCTTTGGTGCAATGTTCTTGCCACCAGACGTAATGATAATGTCCTTCTTGCGTCCTGTGATGTAGAGGAAGCCCTCGTCGTCAAATTTACCGAGATCGCCAGAGTGCAGCCAGCCATCGATCAATGTTGAATTGGTCGCAGCTTCGTTGTGCAGATAGCCAGCAAAAATATTACGGCCTTTGAAGACAATTTCTCCGTCGTCTAAAACTTTTACTTCAACCCCTGGGTAGGCGGGGCCGACGCTACCAAAGCGCGTTTGGCCGGGCAGATTGAAAGAAGTAGGGCCAGAACCTTCAGACTGTCCATAAACCTCAAGAATCGGCAGATCGAGGGAGGCGAAGAAGTCGAGAATCTGTTTTGGAATAGGCGCAGCGCCCGAAACCATTGCTTTTGCACGGCTCAAACCGAGTGCCGCATGTAGCTTGTCAAAAACGAGCTTCTTGGCGATGGCGTACTGAATGCTCAGCAGGCCGCTTGGTTCTTTGCCAACGTTGCGCAGGTCAGAAACTTGCGTGCCGACGCCACGCGCCCAACTAGCAATCTTGGCTTTGATGCCTTCGGCCGAGCTTAGCTGAGTATTCACCCCATTGTAGAAGCGTTCCCAAACGCGCGGGACACCAAAGATAATCGTTGGCTGAACCTCTTTTAAGTTGTCGAGAATTTTGAGGACATCTTCTGCAAAGTAGACGGTGCTGCCAAAGGTGATTGGCGAGTGAATCGTGAACATTTGCTCTGCAATATGCGAGAGCGGCAGATAAGAAAGGTTAGAATCACCACGTCCCATGCCCACAATGGGGCCAGCCTGTGAGGAGGTCCAAGACAGGTTGTCATGCGTCAGCATCACGCCTTTGGGCGGGCCTGTTGTCCCAGACGTGTAGATCAGTGTTGCAAGCTGATCCGCTGTGAGTTGTGCCATACGGGCATCGACTTCTGATTCATCGATGCTGTCCCCTTTGCTCATGAACGCTTCCCAACTCATGACCATGTCGTCATCGGCTGGGAAATCTGCACCACGCATCATGACAATATGCTCAAGCGCAGGCAAATCCTCGCGTGTGGCAACTAATTTGTCATATTGTGAGCGGTCTTCTGCAATAATCAGCTTTGAGTTTGCGTGACCGACAATGTATGCGACTTCTTGAGGCGAGTTTGAGGTATAGATGCCAGCGGCCGCACCGCCAACCTGCATCGCTGCTAAGTCGGCAATGACCCACTCTGGGCGATTGAACCCAAGAATCGTGACAATGTCACCCGTGGTGATGCCTAGTGCGATCATGGCGCGGGATGCCCAGCGCACTTGTTGATGATAATCTTTCCAGTTGGTTGCTTTCCAATTGCCGTTGACCTTTTCATTGTAGGCCGGTGCATTTGGCATTGTTTCAGCATTGCGCTGAAGTCGATGTAAGATTGAATCTGTCGTCATCTTTACCTTCCTTTTGTACGTCTTAATGATTACTGCTCGCGTGAAAGATAGAGCAGGCGTATCAAAGTCTCTTCATATAGAACGGTACGCGCGTATCGCTCTTGTTTTACCCAACACAATTTAGTCGTGAGCGTCTACCCAGCAGACGAATCCGCTTGTTTGTAGCCAATGAGCCGCAGCGCAATGGCCGATATGTCTTTAATCATAGCAGGGGCAAGCAGGTCGGGGTTTGTTTGATTGAGAAGGTTGAGAACGATTTCGTCAAAGCCTCCCGCCATCATTTCGGCCGAACGGCGCGTATTCTGCTCAATGATAAGGCTGTTTTTCAGCGCCTCGTCAAGCACATACTTCCACATCAATGTCATACGTTCGCGAAACTGCGACCGTTTATCTGACAAAGATGGAACCGCACCCACACCGCCAACAAGCAGAAGCTGAACGATAGCTGGCTCATACACACCTAAATTGATGTAAGCCTGTAGCCCTGCCTGTAGCTGATTGACTAGCTCTTTCTTGCCGTTCAGCGCCTGCTGGATCGTCTGCATTAAGAAATCGGCCGTCTCTTCATATAAGTAGAGGAACAACGTTTCCTTGTCGGGGAAATAAAAATAAAATGTCCCGATTGCAACACCCGCCGTGTTCACAACGTCACGGACGGTCGCTGCATGATACCCTTTTTGCGCGAAGACCTGAACGGCTGCTTGCATCATTGCCGTGCGTTTTGCGTCCTTTTTTCTTCGTGTTTTTTCGCTGCTTTTGTAAGCCATAGCATCCCTGTCAATGTCAACTTTTGAACGACGGTTCTAGTTTACACGATTTCGCAATGTGTGGCATCTTTGGGCTGGCAAGCGTAAAAACACTCAGAATATGAAAGCGATGGCGACCCAATCTGAGCGTTTGAATTTTTCGAGCAGGGTGTTGGGACGGTATGTTTCTATAAGACGATCCCACAATCTACCATAGAATCTTTTAAAATCCCTCTCGTGTTTTAGGCAATTTTGTGCGTCTTTGTGCGTCTTTGTGCGTTTGTCGACATTGGGCTGAAAAGCCCCCAAATGCTGTGCAAAAGTCACACTTGCGGTTAGAATGTCTGCGGTTTTGTTTAGGGGAATTCGTTGGTTAAAACTCTGAGGCGTTATTAATCAACCTCCCAAGTACTTCAAACAAAAACTAAATATACTGTTGGTTAATTCAAGTCAGCGTGGTCTTCGTATAGCATTTAGTTCCCAAGTCCGTTTGCGTTTCACCAGTGCCCAGCCTGAATTTGGATTGTAAAAGTAGGATCGATTAGAGAGAGAGGTTTGCCCATGTCTGTTTCGCGTCACTTGTTACGCACGCTGTGTCTATGCCTATTTTTGGCATTGCTTGCAGCACTCACGCTGTCCGCACTTGTTTCCGCTGCCCCCACATTTACTGCAATAACTGTTGATAGTTTTTCAGATACCGTCGACGCAAATCCTGGTGATGGAATTTGTGCAGATGCAGGCGGAAGCTGTAGCCTCCGAGCGGCCATAATGGAAGCAAATGCGCTTGCTAATACGGATACGATTCTGTTGCGTTCAGGAATCTATGCTCTGTCACTGACGGGCGCAGGCAACGATACACCTTCTTTCGGTGATTTAGACGTAACCAGTGAAATCATTCTTGTGGGTACAGGCGAGAACAGCACAACACTTACGGCGGGACAAATTGATCGTGTTCTGCATGTGCATAATGGCGCTTCGCTGCAAATTGCAGGTGTGACTCTGCGTGATGGGCAGGCAGGCGGCGCAGGGAGCGCTGGTGACGGCGGTGGGGTACTCGTTGATGGCGGTGCAACTTTAACTATGGTTGACACAACGGTTAGCAACAATATTGCGAACCATTGGGGAGGCGGTATTCATGTAGATGAAGGCGCAACTGCAACAATCAGCCGCACGTTGGTGACACAAAACACGGCCAACACGCTAGGCGGTGGTATCGACAACTACAAAGGCACAGTTAACCTGTTCACGAGCGAGATTCGCGCCAATATTGTCAGCAACGGCCCCGGTGGCGGTGTCTACAATGGCGCTGATGCCACAACAACGATCTTTGAAACAACAATCGACGGCAATCAGGCCAGTACTGACGGTGGCGGTATTTACAACTATGCTGGCAGCACGTTTAGTACAGGCAGCTTAGAGATTACATCAAGCACCGTTAGCAACAATACCGCTACATTGAACGGTGGCGGTATCCTTAACTTTGGTGACATCACCTTAATTGAAAATGTGACGATTAGTGGGAATACGGCCAACGATAAGGGTGGCGGTATTTATAATCAGGATAATATTGCGCTAATCAACCACACAACCATTGCCGACAACAACGCGAGTGCGACAGGTGGTGGACTTTACAACGAAGTCGACAGCTTGGTAGAGATTCGCAACAGTATTGTGTCGGCTAATGTACAGGCGAACTGTGCGCTTGAAGATGCAGACGATTTGACCTCCTCTGGCAACAATATCGAGTCTGCCAACACATGTAATTTTGCTCTGGGAACGGATCGTCCCGGAACCGACCCAGAACTGGGCACATTGCAAGATAACGGTGGGGCTACACATTCGCACATGCCGGCCGAAAGCAGCCAAGCGATTGACAATGGGAATACGACCAAAACTGTGTCGATTGACCAGCGAGGGATCGCACGCCCACAGGCAAGCGGTGTTGACATTGGAGCGGTTGAGCGTGAGATGGCAAATCTGACCATCAGCAAAATTGACGATCCTGAACCTGTTGATGCGGGTGCGAGGTTGACCTATACCGTAACCTTTGAGAATCTGGGCGAGAGCACGGCGCTGAACGTTGTGATGACCGACACGCTGCCCAGTACGGTTACGTTTGTTGAGACAATCGCGCCAAGTAATGTTGCCTGTAGCCAGATCGGAACGGCTGTCCGCTGTTCAAAGGCGCAGCTAGCTGTTAACGAGCGCATCGACATTATTATCGTGGTGACGGCCCCTGATGAGGGTGGCGCAATTACGAATGTGGCGTCGATTGGGTCTGATACAACAGACCCTGTTTCGAGTAACAATTCGGCCGAAGCAATCACCACTGTAACCGCCGTTGCCAATCTCTCAATCACCAAAGATGATACCTTTGACCCTATTCTTGCAGACGAAGCATTGCAATATCAGATCAAAGTCGCTAATAGCGGGCCAAGCGTTGCGACAAACGTTGTTGTCACCGACACGCTGGCGGCTGGCGTTGATTATGATAATGCGGCAGGCGACGGCTGGAATTGCACCTTTGCTAGCAGCACGGTGACATGTACTGTTGACCAGCTTGCGGTTGGGGATGCACCCACGATTTTGCTCGATGTCTTTGCGCCTCAAGCGGGCGGCGTGCTTTACAACGAGGCATTTGTTTCCTCAGATACAAAAGATATAGACGTTAGCAACAATCGCGACGAAGAATATACGCAGATTACGGCAAAAGCAGACTTGCGCATTGTTAAAACAGATGCGCCCGATCCTGTGTTTGCGCGGCAACTGCTGACTTATACGCTCACTGTTAACAACATTGGGCCAAGTGCGGCACAAAATGTCGTGATTACAGACTCCCTGCCTGCTGACACGGTATTCCAATCGGCCGTTGGGTCTGGCTGGACATGCCAATATAACAGCGATCCACACAACGTGATTTGCGAGCTTGCCAGCTTGCCAACAAGCACTGTGGCACAGGAAATCACCTTGGCCGTACTTGCGCCGCAAGAAGGCGGCATGATCACAAATCAGGCTACGGTTGGGTCTAGCGTGATTGATGATGTGATGGGGAATAATGTGGCTTCGGCCGAAACAACCGTTTCACCTGTTGCTGATCTTGAAGTTAGTCAGACACATTCGCCAGATCCCGTTGACGCCGCCGCTGCGTTGGTTTACACCATTTCGTCAGAAAACGCAGGGCCGAGTACCTCCGCAGGTGTGACCATCCGCAATACGCTGCCTAGCGATGTCACAATCGTTTCGGCCGTTGGTAGCGGTTGGGACTGTACGATTGATTCAAATAACAATGTGGTCAACTGTACGCGACTGACGGTAGCGGTTGGAACGATGCCAGACATCGTTTTGACGGTTAATGCGCCGAATGAGGGTGGAATTACGACAAATTCGGCCGAAATTAGCGGTCTTGAAGACGACTTTGATCCAGATGACAATCAGGCAATCGAAAGCGCCAACGTCACCCCTATTTCAGATTTACAAATTGAAATTAGCGACTCACCTGATCCCATTAACGTCAGCCGACTGTTGCTCTATACGCTTGTGATTACCAATCATGGCCCAAGCACGGCGCAAAATATAATTGTCACCCAACAGCTCCCCGCCAGCGTTACCTTTGTAAGCGCGAGCGGCGACGATTGGAACTGTACATTTGCAGTGAACTTCCACCGAATCGCCTGTGAGTTCACCAGCCTTGCGGCGGGTGAAGGCACGCAAATCAACGTTATTGTGATGACGCCTGAACAAGCAACGGTGCTCACCACCACTGCAAACGTTAGTTCAGACATTGCCGATCGGAACAGCGCAAACAACAACGATAGTGAGGACACATATGTGAACCCCGCCGACCTTGCGCTTGAGATTATGCAGCAGCCTATCCGCCCACCAGGTATTACAGGACGACGGATTGAGTATATGTTGCGTGCCATCAACCTTGGCTCTGGCGACGCGCTTGGCACTAAGGTGACGATGCTAGTGCCAAATGGGGTCATTATTGAATGTGAGACAACTTGTACACAGGTGAGCGGTGTCATAACGTGGGTTTTACCGCCGCTTATGGAGCGGGGCGACACGTATGTCATGCGATTTACCTCGGAGGCAACCGTTGTCGATCACCTAGTCGCAACCGCATTTATTGAGTCACCGATTGTGCTTGACCTAAATCATGCAAACAATCATGTTGAGATCGTACTCAACACCTTTATTCAATATTTGCCGATTCAGGTGGTTGAATACGACCTCCCCTAAGTTGGTGACAATCCCTCTGAGCTGGTTTGTTATTCTACAGGGTGACCTGATACAAACCTCAGAGGGGTCTGATTACTTTACAACGATATAGCGCGAATTTATTTGACAGACGATAGTCATAGCTTGTAACCAATGGCTGTCCTCCTAGGCAGAGTTATGAACCGATTTCTTCACCGCGCCTTGCTTCCAACCGCATTGGCAATCAGCTTGATTTTAGCAAGTGTATGGGCCGTATTGGCCGCTGTCCCTTTGCAGGCACACGTGCCGCTTGTGCTTGAGGCCCCCCTTACCTTCATCGTGAACGATCCGCGAGATGCACCTGATGCTAATCTCAACGACAACCTGTGTGAGTCAACGCTGGGGGCAGGCGTTTGCACCTTGCGGGCTGCAATCATGCAGGCCAATGCATACGGTGGCGATGATATTATCGAGATTCGCGCTGATACTTACCTGTTCACAGAAGCAGGTGCTGATGAAGATATGTCCGTTTCAGGCGATCTTGACGTAACGGACAACGTGACGATTCAGGGGGCAGGTGCAACCAGCACCATCATTGATGCCCAACAACTAGATCGCCTCTTCCATATAATTGGCGCAATCGATGTTCAGTTAAGCGGCGTGACGTTGCGCAACGGGTTGACTGGCCTAGGTGAAGACGGCGGCGCAATTCTGAACAGCAGCAATGCAAACACAACCTTTATCAACAGCATTGTTGAGGACAATCATGCGCGTCAGTGGGGTGGTGGCATTGCAAACGGCGACAGCGCCCAAATCGTATTGGACAACGTGGAAGTGCGTAACAATACGGCGGACGTGTTGGCTGGCGGTATCGACAACCATGATGGGATTGTCATTGTTCGCCAAAGCGAAATTGTTGGGAATGTAGCTGTTAGCAGTTCGGGCGGCGGCATCTACAATGATGGCTCACTGCGCGTAGAAAACACGCTGATCCAAGGCAATCGCGCCAAAGTAGACGGTGGGGGAATTTTTAATTTTGATAGTTTGACGCTGGAGCGCAGCACCTTGGCAGAAAATTCGGCCGAAGGGGACGCTGGCGGACTCCTCAACTGGGGTGACGCCGATTTGCGCAACGTCACAATCACCGACAACAGCGCAGGACGCGACGCAGGTGGCTATTTCAATCTTGGCAACAGCAATGTCGTCCACGCAACAATTGCTGACAACAGCGCCGTTGGGCAGGCAGACGGCCTCTTCCAAGACGGGTTTCTTAACCTAACCAACACAATTTTAGCCGACACCTGTGTACGCTATAACCATATCACCTCATACGGTAATAACATTGACGCTGGCACAAGCTGCGTGTTGACGCATGCAAACGACATGAGCAATACGGCGTCGCTGCTTGAACCACTGATGGATAACGGTGGTTTTACGCCCACACGCGCATTGCAAGTTGGCAGCCCCGCAACTGATGCAGCTAATTTGGCAGGTTGTCTCAACTTTGACCAACGCGAAATTCCACGTCCACAGGGCGCGGGATGCGATATTGGCGCTTATGAGGGCAACGAAGACGACTTGACATTGAGCAAACGTGATGTGACCGACCCCGTTTTGGCATCACAAGATGTAATCTATCAGCTAATTGTGCGAAATCTGGGAGACAGTAGCGCAAGCAACGTGATTGTGACTGATACGCTGCCAATAGGCATGACCTATGTTTCGGCCGTTGGTAACGGCTGGACCTGTAACGAAACTAGCGGCGTCGTTAGCTGTACACGCCCACAAATTGTGGTTGATGCGAGCGAGACAATCACCGTTGTGGCGACCGCACCAAGCGTGGGCGGCGTGATTACGAACACCGCGATTGTAACCGCGACCTCGGTTGATTCGATTGCGAGTAACAACAGCGCCTCTGTCACGACAACGGTTTTGGCGATTAGCGATTTGGCTGTCACCGTACAGAGCAATCCGCAGCAGGTGTTGATTGGACAGCCGCTGACGTTTACGGCTAATGTGGAGAATTTGGGTGTGAGTTCGGCCGAAAATGTCGTCATGGAGATTGAACTCCCTGTCGGTAAAGTCGATCTCACCAGCGCCAGCGCCGTTGGGTCAGGCTGGACATGCAGCACCAACGTCACCATTCTGCGCTGTACGCGCCCCGCTTTGGCGGTTGGTCCCGCCCCCGAAATCATTGTAACCGTGACGCCACTTGTTGCAGATGCGACTTTGAGCGCCCCTGTTGACGTTAGCAGCAGCACGCTCGAACCAGACATTACGAACAATGCAGTCACGGCTGTACTCGGTAGCGCAACCTTGGCACGTGCCGATTTAAGTATTGCATTGAGCGATGCGCCCGATCCTGTTGCAACCGCACAGGTGTTGTCCTACACCCTGATGATTTCTAACACGGGACCGAATATCGCCAATTATGTGACCGTGACGCATCAGCTTGACACTCTGACAACCTTTTTGACAGTGAGCGGTGTGGGCTGGAGCTGTGTGCATGCGGCCAGCGTTGTGACCTGTTCGACGCCAACGCTGGCGATGGGCGATGCGGCTCCAATTGTGGTTACTGTTCAGACGCCGAATGATGTGGCAACGCTGCATAGTTCGGCGACAGTAGCGACGACAACAATTGACCCGCAGGCGACGAATAATTTGGTGACAACGGATACGGAGATGGTGGCATCGGCCGATTTATCAATCACCATGAACGAAGCGCCTGATCCCGTCGCAATTGGTGCAAACGTAACTTACAGCATTACCATTGAAAATGCTGGCCCCTCGATAGCCGTTGCTAATCGCATGACGATGACTTTGCCATCTGAAATGACCTATCTGAACGATACAAGTACTGATTGGAACTGTTTTAATTCGTCCAGCGGCCTTATTTGTAGTCGTGCCAGCTTGGCAA
>JBMZDF010000196.1:0-10104 GCA_049614105.1 Promineifilaceae bacterium (SeqCode) | reverse complement strand
CCTGCCAATTTTGGATGCGTGGGCTTAATGACACCTACAAACTGACGACGAAAACTGACAACTTTATCCTGCGTGTTTATCGAAAAGGATGGCGAACAAATGCGGCAATCGCGTTTGAAGTGGATGCGCTAAACTATCTCCACGCGCAAGGCGGCAAGGTTTCTCGCCCTGTCGAACGCAAGGCTGGCGGATATATCACCGATATTATGGCCCCTGAAGGACATCGCCAGGCCATCCTCACGCAATATGCGCAAGGAGAAACCCTCAGCTATGATGACCCAGCCAATGCGCGGTTATTTGGTCAAGCTGCCGCAGATATTCATGTTCGTTCGGCCGATTTTCAAACAACCTACCAGCGCCACAAACTCGATCTCAACCACCTTCTATTTAATCCCCTCGCAATTTTAAAAGACCGTCTCTCGGCTTACCCACAGGAAATCGAATTCTTCACCGACTGTGCCAAACAGCTATCCGATCGGGTCAACGCCATCTCAGACCAGCTAGAAACAGGATTCTGCCACGGTGATTTCCACGGTCTTAATGCCCATGCCCATCAGGGCGAAGTCACACATTTTGATTTTGATTGCTGTGGGTTTGGCTGGCGAATTTATGATCTCGCCACTTTCAAATGGATTGCACGGAAAAACAAAAAAGAGGCCGAGTGGTGGCCCCCTTTTCTGGAAGGGTATCAATCAGTCAGGCCGATTCCCGCACTTGATTTAGATGCGCTCGACGCCTTTATTGCGATTCGCGAGATTTGGCTGATGGCAATCCATCTCAACAGCCCACCCGTTTTCCCTAGCCAATGGCTAAACGATAAGTATGTCAAACGAGGCGTTGAGTTTGTCAAAGCCTCTGTTTCGCAGTTGATGGGTGACGACGATTAGCATGGGATATGGACGGCCGATTATCAACTCTGAAAGAATTCTAGGGGTCGATTTAATCACCCGTTTCGCCCATCTGCGCCCGTAACGCTGGCTTGGGCGCGGGGGCTTCTTTTTTGCGGCGATTGATGATTGTGATACCGATCACAATTAATGCGGTTCCAAACAACATGCCTCGCGTAAAAATCTCACCAAGGAAAAGGATACCGCCAATGTTGGCCACAATCGGAACCACATAGGCTGTCATTGAGGATGCGGTCGCGCCAAAACGTTTGATGTTGTAAAACGAGAGCATCATCCCGCCAAACGTGCCCATCACGGCCGCATAGACCAGCGCCCCGTATCCGATAGTCGTCACGGAACTCAGATCGAAGCCAACAAACAGCAAGGATAACGGAATCAAGACGATTGTTGCGGCAAACATACGAATGCTGGCGACATCAAATGAATCTAGCTCTTTCATATATTTGCGGGCATAAATCGCGCTGCCGCTACCAATCACCATCGGCCCCAACACCAAAAAGTACCCTGTCATACCGCCTGAGCCGCCCTCAAGACCTGTCTCGCCACGCAGCGCCAGCAGCACCGCACCAGCCAAGGCAAGCCCAATCCCAAATGATGTGCGCCACGTTAAATGCTCGTCGTCAAGCAAAAAATGGGCCATCAAAACGGTAATGGCGGGACCTGTTGTGATCAGAATAGAAGCGACACCGCTTGAAAGATAGGTCAGGGACAAAACCATCCCAGACATGGGAATTGCTGTTCCAAAGACGCCTAACACAACCGCATGAATCCATAACCATTTGTCAGTCGGCCACTTTTTTTGTCGTGCGACAAGGTAAATCACAGCATGTGCCACAGAGGCCATCGTGAGTCGTAAACCGATATAAGTCAGCGGCTCAAACTGCCCGACGCTAAAGCGCGACGCGACCAGTGTAGAGCCATACATAAAGCCAAGTAAAACGATATAAGGCACAGCCTGTGTTGTCATCTAGGTTCCTATAGATTTCGTGAATCCGCATTTAGGATAGATCAAACCATTCAGTTTGCGGCATGGCAAGCAGGCGTTGTACATCGTTAACGTGGTGCATATTGTGATAAAGGGTGAAAAACATGAGATCGCGGATTGTCATTCTGCCCAACAGCGGATGCGGCGCTTGATATTTATCCAGATCTGCTTCTGACCACGTTGCAAGCTGTTTTTCAATCTTAGTGCAAACTGCTGTCCACTCGTTCAAAATCTTTATCTTCTCCGCTTGGGTCGCGTGTTTGAAGCTCGGAATATAGCCGCCTGGTGCAACGCCCCCATTCGCCAACGCGACGTCCGTGTAATTAGTTCGCACGGTCCGAAATGAGGTTGAGGGTTGTTTCGCTTTGCCAAATCGCAGGCGCAGGACGGTGCGTGGGGCCGACAACAGCAGGGCTATCGGATCGTTTGATTGTCTGAGGTGGATCAAGTTTTCGGCCGGTGACCAAACTTGATCGGGGGCAGCAAAAAATGCCTCAGTTGAAATGCTCGCAAAAAAGTCGTGGACAGCGACGTATTCGGCCGAAAGCGCCACCAAAATCTCATCCCGCGTATAAAACTTACCTAACGCAATCATCGGGCTAACTCCGTCGAGAAAATATGCCCAAGCTGCTCAATCCCAGCCTGAATCACATCATCCGAATAAAAAGAAAACGCCAATCTAAAATAGTTTTGCAACCCCTGCTCTGATGAGAAACTAGGGCCAGCATGGAAACCAACCTTTTGCGAAATAGCTCGCAATCGGATGGCATCAGCATTGATATGTTCAGGAAGCTCTAGCCAGAAAAAGTAACCACCCGTTGGCTTTTGATAGCGTATTTCAGCGGGGAAATGCGCTTGAATCGCCGCGTCCATCACCTCAATGCGATGGCGAAACAGGGTGCGCAATTTGTGCAAATACTGATGCTGCAAGCCGAGTTCGATCGCACTGCGCACAATGCCAGACGTAAAATGATTCAAACTGCCGCCGCTCCAGCCAAAACCAACGCGGAGCAGCTTCTTGCGCAGTTCGGCCGATGTTTCAATCCAGCCCAGCCGCAATCCAGGGGCCATAATCTTAGAAAACGTTCCCATCGACAAAATAGTGCCGCTGTCGATAAAGGCTGAAAACGGCGCGGGCGGCGGATCGCCATAGTAAAGCAGTTGGTACACTTCATCGGCCGCGATCAGGAAGTTGTGCGTTTGGCTCAGCTTGATAAGTTGCTGGCGTCTTTCGGCCGAAAGGTTGACTGAGGTGGGATTGTGGAAAGCGGGAATGGTGTAGATCAATTTCGGCCGATGTTCTGCCAATTTCTCCTCCAGCACATCAATCCGCAGCCCCTCCTCATCCATCGGAATCCCGACAACGTTCAGCCCGTGATCGGCAAAAATTTGCAACGCTAAAAAATAGGTCGGTTCCTCCACAAACACCGTATCGCCATAATCGGTAAACACCGTACAGATCAAATCAAGCGCCTGCGAGTTGCCACCCGTGATAAACAGCGATTCGCGCGTTGTGTTCGTGCCAACCGTATCGGTCAAAAATTGTGCCAGCGCATGATGAAAGTGTTCACCGCCGCCAATTTTCCCATAGTTCAAATAGGCCGTGTCATCGATGGCAAGACGGTGCGCGGCGGCCTCGCGCATAATATCGAGCGGCAAAATGTCCATGCCGGGCTGACCCGTTCCGAAATGGATCACATCAGATTGTAAGTTCGTTTGGGTTGTCTGGAGTGGGAGCGGACTGGGTTGGAAATTAAACATTTTTGTTGACGCCACATGGCAAAACCAAGAAGGACGCTTAAACGCCCTGAAGAATTCTTCTGATACGCATATCTTCTAGTGTACTGGTGTATATAGATGAAATGATAGGTAATTTATTGCGGGTTCGGCCGCCCAACAGGTCACAAACGGGCATCTCAGCCACTTTGCGAAACAGGTTCCAGTTGAAAAAGGGTATGTTTCATTCAAGTAAAGAGCGGTGGCTGAGCATGTCGAAGCCTGAGCCTGTCGACACACCACTGCAACTTCGACAAGCTCAGTCTACGTTATCGTCACCAACCCATTTAAAGAGCGGTGGCTGAGCCTGTCGAAGCCTGAGCGACACACCGCTGCAACTTCGACAAGCTCAGTCTATGTTATCGTCACCAACCCATTTGAAACACACCCATTGAAAACGTTAATCTGTTTAATTTTCATGAGAGAAATAAAGGCACAAACGCACCTTGCTACCCGACAGAATAAACGGGCGACCCCCAACATGAGACGTCAGGATGAACACCAAGCCCATCTCTTTGCGGCAGATCAAGCCAGCCATTTTTCGTTTCGATCCCATTTTCGGGATCATAATGCCCTTCGATATAAGGTGCGGCGATCCAAACCCCTTCGCACAATCGCGGCGCAACAGTCGCCCCAATGTGCAAACACGCAGCGGCGAGGATGTCGCCACCCCATGCATCGTCACAGGTGTGCGGCAAATTATGACGGTGGCACAGGTCTCGGATCGTTCGCATGGCGCTCAAACCGCCCATGCGCGTGACTTTGAGGCCAAACCCATCGGCCGATCGATCGCCAATCGCTCGTACAATCGTATTGAGATCCTCAGTCACTTCGTCTAAGTAAATCGGGTGGCAAACTCGTCCGCGCAGGGACGCCGTTTCCGCATAGGTTGCACAAGGTTGTTCAATTACAAATGGCACATCGCGACAGGCTTGCGAGACAAGCATTGCGTCCCGCGCTGTCCAGCCACAGTTCGCATCCGCAGCAAAACGTATCCCAGCGTTCAACACCTCCGACACCTGACGAATTGCCGCGATGTCTTCTTCGATGTGGCGACCGCCCACTTTGAGCTGTAGGCGCGGGTAGCCTTCCGCCTGTTTTTCTTGGGCAATACGGGCCGCTTCCGCAGGGGTTTCAATCCCAATTGCATAGTAAGACGGCACACGTTCGCGCAACGCGCCACCGAGCAGATCGCAGACGCGCATGCCATATGTCTTGCCAGCAATATCCCACAGCGCAATGTCGATCGCCGCTTTGGCATAGGCATGTCCTGCCAGCACCTCATCCATCAAATGCCCCAATGCGTTGATCACAAGCGGGTTCTGACCAAGCAAATGGGGCGCAATCTCACGCAGCGCAGCACGCGCACCCAGCGCGTGATGCGGCTGATAGGTTGGCCCCAATGGGCAGGTTTCCCCGTAGCCCACAACGCCTGTATCGGTCACGATCTCGACAATGGTTGTGTCCAGTTTGGTCAAGGTAGCACGCGCCATCGTGTATGGCTTGCCTTTGATCGGCAGATCGTGCTGGTAGATGTGGATTTCGGTGATTTTCATTAGATTGCTGACGGTGGAATCAACACGAGTTTGCCGACGAATTGCTTGGCGAGGAACAGTTGTTGTGCTTCGACGATGTTTTCGAGTGGATAGGTGGCGGCAATTATCGGCCGAATTTCTCCCCGCTCAATATAACCCACCAAGTTCTCAAACACGCCCGCCTCCTGATAAGTACAGCCCATCAGCGTTAAATCTTTTAGGTAAAGCGTCCGCACGTCTAGCTCAACCATCGGCCCAGCAATCGCGCCTACCGTCACATAGCGCCCGCCCCGTTTGAGCACGTCGAGCAGTTTCGGCCATTCATCCCCTGCCACCACATCAAGCACGACATCAACCGTGCCGCTTGACAGAGAATCAAGCAGATTTGCACGGCGATCTAGCACCTGATCAGCGCCTAATGCCTTGACCGCAGCCGTTTTTGCAGCGCCACAAACGGCAATCACCGTGACGCCGCGTCGTTTGGCAAGCTGGACGGCGGCCGACCCGACGCCGCCTGATGCGCCTGTGATCAAGATTGTTTCGCCTTCTTTTAGGCCAACACGATGCAGCGCATTTTCGGCCGTTGAGTAAGCACAAGGAATCGAAGCAAGCTCAATATCGGTCCAATCACTGTTGACGGCGTGTGTTTCGGCCGAAGGCGCAGTACAAAATTGTGCAAACCCACCGTCACACTCCGACCCAAACGTCCAAGTGGCAAACGGCTGTCCACCCGCAGGCGTCCGCATCAAGCTAGAAACAAGCACGCGCTCACCAATCCGTGCCGCGTCAACACCATCACCCACCGCGACGATTTCGCCGCAAACGTCAGCCCCTTGAATGCGAGGCAATTGCAACGGCACGCCTGACCAACTCGCATCATCGTTGTCTAAATCGTCATAGCCGCTGTCGCCGCCAGCGCTTGTGTCGCTCGTCACGCTTTTGGAGTACCAGCCGATGCGGGTGTTCACATCGGTGTTGTTGACACCCGCCGCGCCAACACGAATCAACACCTCACCTGCTTTTGCGACGGGAACAGGAACGTCGTGTCTCGTTTCTAATTTGTCATATCCGCCGTGGCCTGTCAGCAACACGGCGGTCATTGTTTGTGGGATCATAGTGGGTTTACTCGTTTCATTCGTGTGTGCCGGCCAAAATGATGTTTAACCCTAGAGCGCAGGAATCACTTCCGCCCCGCCCATGTACGGACGCAGCACCTCAGGAATCACGATTGAGCCATCTTCCTGCTGATTGTTTTCAATAATGCCAATCATCACACGCGGCAGCGCGAGTCCGCTGGCGTTGAGCGTGTGCGGGAAAACGGGCTTGCCGCCATCGGCCGGACGATAGCGTACGTTGGCACGACGCGCCTGATAGTCGGTTGCGTTGCTGATAGAACTGACTTCAAGCCATTCATTGCAGCCTGCCGCCCAAATTTCGATGTCGTATGTTTTCGCCATCCCGAACCCGATGTCGCCTGTTGCCAAGGTCAGCACCCGATAGGTGAACCCCAGCGCATCACAAATATTTTTAGCGTCCTGCAACAGTTCCTCATGATGCATCCAGCTATTTTCTGGCAGCGCATAACGGTACATTTCAACCTTATCAAACTGATGTCCGCGTTTAATCCCGCGCACGTCGCGTCCTGCGCTCATCTTCTCGCGGCGGAAACATGGCGTGTAGGCGACATATTTGTTGGGTAAATCAGCTTCATTCAAGATTTCATCACGATGAATGTTGGTTAGCGCCACTTCGGCCGTTGCCAGCAACATATAATCTTCTTCCGCATCGCGATAGATGTTGTCAAAGAATTTCGGCAATTGACCAGCCGCCTCAAAACAATGGCTGCGCACGATAAAGGGCAGATAAATCTCGGTATAGCCGTGCTGATCGATGTGCATGTCAAGCATGAAACGAATAATCGCCCGCTGCAAACGTGCGCCCCACCCTTTGAGCAGATAGAAACGGCTGCCGCTCAGCTTAACGCCACGCTCAAAGTCGATAATGTCGAGATCAACACCCAGATCCCAGTGAGCCTTGGGGTCAAACGCAAATTCACGAATCGCTGCGCCCTCTGGCTCACCGATAATATTGTGATCCTCATCTGGGCCAATCGGCGTGCTTGTGTGCGGCATGTTGGGAATCCACAACATCAGATCGCGCAGTTTCGCATCCACCTCGCGCAATTCTTCATCGAGCGTGCTGATCCGTTCGCCAATCTCGCGTGGGCGTGCTTTGGCAGCTTCGGCCGCTTCGCTCAAACGGGCAACCTCGTCTGCATCACCACCCTTCTGTGCTTTCTTGAGCATGCCGATTGTGCGGCCGATCGCCTTACTTGCTACGTTGCGCTCTTGGCGTAACGCTTCTACTTCACCCAAAATCTCGCGTCTTTTTACATCGGCCGCCAAAATTTCGTCGATTGGCGCGTTGTCGTTGCGGTTCGCAACCTGTTCTTTGACCCACTCAGGCTTGTTACGAATGAGGTTGATGTCTAACATGAGTTCTCCTGCGGAGAGCGAAAAATACCAGTTTCCACTCAGAAATAAAAAAGGACCTTCTCTGTCTTTTTCAAGACGAGAAAGTCCCGTGGTGCCACTTGATTTTGCAAACGGTTGCCAATGTGCAACGATTTGCCTCTAAACGCTGTATCGGGCGTACCCGGATGTTTTGTGCTGATGAGCTAAATCAGCTTTCTTAACATCTGCTCTGGAGTGCTATTTTGAGGTTGACTGGTCTTGCTTTCAGCGGGTGCAAGCTCTCTTAGCCTAGTGCAAACTCGGACTTATCTCCATCACTGCATTTGTGATTTAAGTTGGTGGGCATTATAACGATGCGAAATTGCTGTGTCAATCGTCAATTTTCGGCCGAAATGCGCGACTAGAGATTTGAACAGAGTTTTTACTCGGATCTTTTGCATTGGCATACGTGTACCCATCTGCCCGATGCGTCGCCCCAAATACAAACCCATCGCGCTCACATTTCGCCTTAAATGCCTCAATATCCGCCACGTCAAACACCAGCTTGACAGCGGCCTGCCCTTCTTTCATTCTCTTGCTCGCAGGGTGCAGCATCAGACTTGTACCGCCATGCGCGGGAATCAGTTCAACAATTCGATCGCCCTCAAGCCTCATCGGCCGAAAGTCAAAATGCGTCACATAAAACGCAATCATCGCGTCCATGCGTTTGGTGTAAATCACAAGTTTGTTGAGAGATGGTTGCATCAGTTTGTAGAGACGTTGCCAACGCTACATCTGTTCACGATAGCTGAAATTAACTTTGGCGCGTGCATCAATCATGGCGCGGCGCAAAACTTCATGAACGTTTTGCACGTCGCTGATGTTGTCAAGCACGATAATCGGATTAGTCGGATCGTGGCTTTTAACGGTGATGTCGCCCAAATTGAGCATGCGTTCGCTCATGCGTTGCGATTGGGTGATGTCTTGAATCTTGACCAGCTCGATGTCAATCCGCTGTTTGCCCATCAAGCCCTCCGTAATGCGGATGCGTTCGTCAGTGATGCGATAATGTTTGGTGAGCGACAAAAATGGGCGACCTTCCCAAAGGACTTGTTCGCCTGCTTCGACAGGTGGTTCGGCCGAATCTTTCAATCCGCTCTCCTCATCCTCACGCCCCATTCCGTAATCCATCTCAACCAGCGCTGCTTCTGAAACAAGATTAACCAACGTTTCCAAAGATTCCTCTGGCAGCATCGAGAGATCTAACCCCGATTGGGCAATTGCTTTCCAAATACGACTCTTAACGTGGGCTTCAGCTTCTTTAATTCGCATGGGTCAGTCCTTATTTCGTGCTAATGATTTTGAGGTAATCAAGTTTTCAGGCGGTCAAATATTCAGGGCCTGACTAATTTATTATAGCAGATGGGACCGCTGGCAACGGTGCTTAAATCTTCTATAATTTTGAATGCTGAAATCTGTGTTTATCCGTGTCGTTCACGCTCTAAGTGGGCGCTCGGCGTAAAGGAGATCCCGATTATGAACCAAATTGTTGCAGACCTAGCCCAAATTGTCGGCGTCGAAAATGTGTCAGATGCCGAATCGATTGTGCGTTTGCACAGCGCCGACCAATCTTCGCATCATGGCGTACTTCCTGATGCGGTTGTTTTTCCTGAGACGACGCAAGAGGTGAGCGAGATTGCTAAGTATGCAAATAACAATCGTATTGCGATTACTGGCTGGGGTGCGGGTAGCAGCTTGGAGGGGAATTCGATTCCGCTCAAGGGTGGGATTGTGGTTGATTTCGGCCGAATGAACAAAATCATCCAAATCCACACCAACGACTTCCAAGCCACCGTGCAGCCTGGCATCTTCTACCGCGACATGAACAAAACGCTGGCGCAGCACGGTCTCTTTTTCGCACCAGACCCCGGCGCAAACGCCAGCATCGGCGGCATGGTCGCCAATAACGCCGCAGGCACACGCACCGTTCGCTACGGCGCAACGCGGGACAACGTGCTGGCGCTCAAAGTGGTGCTTGCTAATGGTGAGATAATCAAAACGGGGTCGCGTTCTATCAAACAGTCCGCAGGCTACGATTTGACCCACCTTTTCACAGGCTCGGAAGGCACGCTGGGCCTAATCACAGAGGCGACGATTAAATTGCACCCGCTGCCTGAGCATTTTAGCGCGGTGGTTGTCAGTTTCGAGAACACGCCTGATGCGGCCGATGCGGTCTTTGGCATCATCGGGTCAGGTTTGAACCCTGCGGCGCTCGAACTGCTGGACGGCGAATCGGTTCGCTACATGAACACGTTGGAATCGGTTAATTTGCCTGAGAAGCCGACGCTGATTATGGAGTTTCACGGGGCGAGTGAGGCGACCATTTCGGCCGAACTCGAAATCGTGCGCGACGTTTGCACCGACTGTGGAGCGCTTCATTTCGAGGC
>JBMZDF010000195.1:0-10182 GCA_049614105.1 Promineifilaceae bacterium (SeqCode) | reverse complement strand
TTAGCCGACAATGTTATTGAGACGCCACTGTGAGAATCATTGGGTGTTGGGTTATAATAAGCACTGGCGATGTTAAAAAGCCTGTGTGATTCACTTCAACACCTGCTTTTTACTCAAAATATGTGTCAATCCCCTATGTACTGGTATAATTTTCCTGTTATAGTGATGTTTTAAGTTTGCTCAGTATGCAGAGTTAAACATTTAGGGTATGTAAGCAGCTATTAGATTTGTACAAATAGCTCATATTGTAACAACTGATTGGGAGCACGTTAGCTTGAAATCGACGCATCTTATTTGCGCACAATGAGGTTCTTTTTATTATGCGACATGTCTTAAAGCTGGCTGCGCTAATAGTTTTATTAGCCGCTGTCTTAAATTCGCGCTCTGTTGTTGGGCAAGATACTAATACCTTGTTAGACGTCCTTCGGCAGCAAGACCAAATGACAACCTTTGTCAGCTTGGTTGATGCCGCAGAACTTGGGACGATGCTCAGTAACCCTGGCGGCTTCACCGTGTTTCCTCCTACAAACGCGGCATTTGAACAGTTGTCAGAGGAAGCACTCGCTGAAATTAATGAGAACCCTAATAAACGGCGTGAAGTCATCCTTTATCATATTGGTCAAGGGCGTTATGGCTCAGGCGAAATTCGCAGTTGGGGTGAGGGTGAGATTATCACCGCCTTGGGAAACAAGATTGTAACCGCACCTAGTGCAACAATCTTGCTTAACCACACGGCATCTGTGGTCCGCAGTGATGTCGAGTCATCAAACGGTGTAATTCACTTCATTGATGGGGTTTTAGACCCAAACTCGTTGTCAACACCTGAACCGCCACCACCTGCACCTGTACCTGAAGATACGAGCGCACCAGCGCCAGAAGGAACACCAGACCCAAACAATCCAGAGGGAGTACAACCTACTGGGGAAGCGTCTGTTGAGCAAGAGCCAACCAGCGGCCCTCCTACTCCTGTTCCAACAGCGACACCGATTCCGACGCCAACGAAGCCTCCTTGGTGGGTCGATCCGGCCGAACCGAGTGAAGACATCGTAACAGAACCAAATGAGAACCCAGCGTTTGTAGATGGGGGATACATTGAGTACTACAACGGAATCCTAGCTGATAAGTCTTTCTGTAAAGGGATGACGTTCGTTGTTTTGCATCAGTTTAACGGTGTTACCCAAGTTGGGGCAGATCGACGAACAAACCCTTATCGTGGTGATTCTTCTTGTGAGCAGATGCATCCCTTGCTCTGCATGAATCAAGATTTTCGTGGAGCGCCGAGCGCAGACTATCTGGAAGGATGGTCTGGTTCAGTGGTAGAAGCAACCGTTCCGATTCCAGGAACCCGTTTACGTTCGCAGGAAATTGCGGACAACATTTGTAAAAACACGTTTGGTCATCAATATCGGCTAGCCGAATTCCATGATGGCAACGCCGGCCTCAATATCGGGCCAATCAGTGGCTGGAAATTCTGGGCCTATGGAGCGCTTGACGCCGGTACTCGTTTCTGGGTCCGGATCAACGATCAAGCAGCAAATCCATGGGACAGCATTCAGCATCCAGATCCTATCAAGTTGAACACTTGGGTTGACCAAGTTCTCTGGTATGGTGGCGACCCCGCGTTTGTCGGTTCAGGAGGGCACATGATGCCTTCGGAAGGCTTACAAGCCGTTCGGGACACCTGTAAGGGCATGACATTTGTTATTGGTAAACAAATGCATGGACTTGTTCAGATTAGTGCGGATAAGATTACAAACCCCTATCGTGGGGATACAGATTGTGATCAAAGACTGCCCATTTTATGTATTCGAGTTGATGGTCACCAGCCACCAGCAAATGCAGATGGCAACAATTACAGTTTTGGTTGGTCAGGTGGTACAGTTAACACAACGTACCCTCAATCAGGGCATAGTATCAATACACGTGAAAAAGCTAACAACATGTGCAAATCTGCCTTTGGTAGTGGCTGGCGTGTTGTAGAATTCCATGATGGACAATTTGGTACAGCAGGAACAGATGGTTGGCGTTTATGGGCCTATGGTGGCCTCAATACGGGCCGACGGTTCTGGGCGATCAACAACGATCAGCCTGCAAACCCTTGGAACCCACACCAATAAATGTTGGTTTATGGGTATTCAAATTGTTCAACATGTATAACAGTTAAATAATTTTCCGTTAAGAATGGTTCAGACAAATTGTCTGAATCTTTTTTTGTAAGATAGTTAAGGTATCTTTGTATAGATAGTGACGATATAATTCGATGATTATGGATGCTCCTCGCTCCCCAATTGGCGGCTATCCGATGCGTTTGAGGATGGTTGTTCCCACAGACTGGCGTAGACCAGGCTCACAAGAATCATTTGACCTTTATTGGTCCGATGAGGAGGAGTATGGGATGGTTTACCCACGCCCTACGGATACAGCCTCATACTACGACATCGAAGACTACTACACGCATCAATCTGATATAGCAAAAGATGGTAAGAATCGAAGCTGGTTAACACGACTTATTGTGCGTGTTAGTTGGTTACTTGATAAGACCATCTATATTGATTCAGATTGGTACACAGCGCACTTTGGCCCAGAATCCCAACGCATTTTAGACATTGGCTGCGGTAGCGGCCGAATTTTGTCAGAATTAAAAGCGATTGGACATACGGTTGTTGGATTAGAGCCAGATCCAGCCGCCCGCGATGTCGCGCAAGCACAAGGCTTGACCGTTTATCCAGGCATGGCCGAAGCCGTACCTGAAGAACTAGTCGGTAGCCAGTTTGACACGATTTTCATGACACACGTGCTTGAACATTCTGTCGACCCCCTCAAATCCTTGCGCAGCGTCGTTGACTTATTGGCAGACGGTGGGAAACTGATTGTTGAAGTGCCAAACAATGCAGCAGTCGGTTTCCAACGTTCAGGTTTAACATGGCGTTGGCTTGATGTGCCACGACATCTTAACTTTTTTACGCCTCATAGTTTGCGTAAGATGTGTAAGACAGTCGGCCTCGAACACGATCGAACAGAGTTTCGAGGTTATACACGTCAATTCCATGCTGAGTGGATTGCAAACGAGCAAGAAATTTGGGACCGTTATGAGGCGTCCTTAAATGGTCAAAGCCATATTTTGCCAAAGCGTTCAACCACTTGGCAATCTCTGAAGCTCCTTTCACAAACTATCGTTGCCTCAGATGAGAAACGATACGATTCAGTACGCGTTATTGCGTATAAACGATAACGATACAGAGAACATTGATGCTCATTCATATCAATGTTCTCGCGCTCCATTCTCTTTAAAGCCAGGTTGGTGTTGTCACTCTCAAGCTTTCGGTTGCATCGACAGGGCTTTTATCACATTTATTGCAGTATCGGATATGCCTAATTCAAAGTTAGGCTTCTAAGGTTTATTATGGTAGAGGCGAACATTTTAGTTCCCATTGCTATGTTTGGCTGTATTGCCGTTTTTTTGGCATTGTTTTACTTTTTGCCAGCAAGACAAGCCGTTTTGGCTAGTTATCTTGGTGCATGGTTATTTTTGCCAGAGATGACATATGAAATGGATGGGCTACCTGACTATACAAAGCTATTCGCAACAAGCTTTGGGATTATGTTGGCGGTCTTTATCTTTGATTTCCGACGGTTATTGACATTTCGGCCGAAATGGGTCGACATCCCAATGATCCTCTGGCTGATCGTCCCAATTGGCTCCTCACTCACCAACGACGTACCAGCCGACCGCCTCTATGACGGACTTTCGGAGTCGTTGGCTCAGGTCATTTTGTGGGGCTTCCCCTACTTCCTCGGACGCATCTACTTCACAACTTGGAAGCAAATTAAAGATTTGGCGCTTGGCATCATTGTCAGCGGATTGATTTATTCGCCCCTGATTCTGCTCGAAATGTGGGTCAGCCCTCAGCTACACCGCTGGGTTTATGGCTATCACCAACATTTGTTTGGGCAAACGCTGCGCTTTGGCTTTTGGCGGCCGATGGTGTTTATGGAGCACGGACTGATGGCCGCATTCTGGATTATGTCCGTTGCGATTGTCTCCGTTTGGATGTGGTACTCTGGCACAATCGAGTCAATCGATCTTGATTTCAAGCGACTCAAGATTTCATTGCCGATGAAATGGGTTGCGCTCTTCTTTTTTAGCCTCACCGTTATGATGGTTTCAGTCAATGCATGGCTGTGGCTCATGACAGGGCTAGGCGTTCTGTTTTTGAGCGCTCGTTTCAACACCCGCTGGGTTGCTATCCTGTTTTTGCTAGCCATCCCAATTTATGTCACGCTTCAAGCAAGCGGGCTTTGGCCTGGGGAGCTAGCCGTTGATTTTGCAACAGGGCTGCTTGGGCCAGATCGGGCGCAATCGCTCGAATACCGCTATTTCAACGAAGAATTTTTGACGGAGCGTGCGCGTGAACAACCTCTGTTTGGATGGGCAGGCTGGAATCGCCAGCACGTTTCAAACGAATGGGGCTGGCATACCGTTGCTGATTCACTCTGGGTTATTTTCTTTGGGAAGTTTGGCGCGGTGGGGCTTGCCAGCCTGATTCTCACCATTCTGCTGCCGGCGATCATCTTTGTGGTGCGCTATTCGCCCGCGCTTTGGGCGCATCCCAAGCTTGCACCTGCTGCTGCGATGGCAATCATCTTGGTGCTTTACATGATGGATGGCATGGTTAACGCAATGGAGAATCCGCTGTTCATGGTATCAGCAGGCGCTATTCTGAGCGCGTTTGTCCATTTGCCCCAGCTAAGCAAAATAAATGCGAAGCCGCCGGCCGATATCATGCCCACCCCTACCCCTGCTCTAGAATAGCTTGAGCTACTCAATCGTTTAAAGCGTGGCAACAATTAATTGCCACGCTTATCGCTGCCTCCTTTCTATCCTTTGCAGTTCGCATGAAACAAATTCACGATATAAGCACATTTCGCGCTTACTTAGCGCGTCGACATTTTGGGTCGCTTGATGGCATTCGCGCAATCGCCATCATCGGCGTTTTATGGCATCACACAACGCAACCAATCGACTGGCTCCCAATGAGTGCGCGTGGATTTTTGGGCGTTGACCTATTTTTTGTCCTTAGTGGCTGGCTGATCGTGACGCTGATGTTGCGCGAACGCGATCGCTCAGGCGACATCGCTTTGGGCAAGTTTTACATGCGGCGAACGCTGCGCATTTTTCCCGTCTACTATGCTCTATTGATTGTGGTCGCTATTTTGTTTGGCGTGGTTGCGAGAAACAGCGGTTTGGCAGCGCCCTTTATGGCAACGCTGCCTTACTACATCACCTACACATCGAACTGGACAGCCATCGACGAAGGGTCGCTTTTAGCTATTTCTTGGAGCTTGGCAACGGAAGAACAATTTTATTTAATTTGGCCGCCAATCGAAAAGTATTTGCGTCCCGCCGTTTTGCCCATTTTGGGCGTTCTGCTCGTCATCAATCAACTAATCAACTATGGCGTTATCTTTGTGGAACAACATGCAGAGCTAGAAGTTTTGCAGTCAACATTCACACCGATTCTGCTAGGCGTGTTGCTAGCTCATCTGATGCATTCAAAAGAATGGTTTGACCGCATCCAGCAGCTAGTTGGCAATCGTTGGGCTTCGGCCGTTTTTGGCCTCCTCATTGTCATTCTGCTCAACGTCTACCCGCTGGGGATCGACATTTCAGGCACGCCACGGTTGCTGATTCATTTTGCGATGGTTGGCTTTTTAGCAAGCTGCGTTGTCAATGAATCCCATGTACTCGCCGACATCATGAAGTGGCGGCCTTTCGCCCAAATTGGCATTGTCAGCTACGGCATTTACCTATTCCACATGATTGTGGTCATCGCCTCACAGGCGATATTGGGGCGACTCGGACTGGATAACATGATTGTTTTGTTCGTCGTCGTCATGATTGGCACATACTTGGTTGCAGAAGTGAGCTTCCGCTTCTATGAAAAACCATTCTTAAAACTGAAAAAACGCTGGGCAACAGCTCATGTCTAACTCGACCCTGATATGCTCATGAAAAGGCTTGCCGTTGTCATCCTAAACTATAAAACGCCCCATCTGGTGATTGATTGTCTGCAATCATTGGTTGATCAGATTGATCCACAGCAAGATTGTGTTGTGGTCGTGGATAGCTGTTCGCCTGATAATTCGGCCGAAATTATCCAATCTGCCCTCACAGACCACAATTGGACGTGGTGTCAACTTGTTCAACCACCGGGCAACAATGGATTCTCGGCAGGGAACAACTTCGGCATGCAAACTGTTGAAGCAGAAGCGTATTTGCTGCTAAATAGCGACACGATCGTGCGCCCCAACGCCATTGCCCACCTGCTAGACGCATTTGCAACACATCCTCAGGCAGGCATCATCAGCCCACGTTTAGAATGGCCAGATGCCACGCCACAAATTAGCTGCTTCCGCAATATCTCACCCGCCAGCCAGATTATCAACGCAGCTCAAACTGGCCCTATCACCAAACTACTCAAACGATTTGACGTGCCAATCGACGTTTCAGAAACGCCGATGCAGCCAGACTGGACCAGTTTTGCGGCCGTGATGCTGCGCGGCGAAACCGTTCGACAAATCGGCTGGATGGATGATGGGTACTTTATGTATTTTGAGGACAACGATTATTGTCGTCGCGCACGACAAGCTGGCTGGCAAATCCAACATTGGCCTGCGGCTCACATCGTGCATTTGCGCGGTGGGTCGTCCAATGTGAAAGCGGCCACCATCGCACGGACCCGTCGCCCCAGCTATTGGTACGCAGCCCGTTCGCGCTACCTCGCAAAATTTTACAAGGGTCGTCTGGGGCTTTGGTTTGCAAATTTGTGCTGGATTTTCGGCCGAACCATCGCCCTGCTCCGCGAACTTGTTGGCAACAAAGCGCCGCATCATTGCGAATACGAAGGGCGCGACAATTGGACCAACTGGCGTAATCCAGTTAAGAATAGTTAGTCAGTTGATCGGTCAGTCGGCTGTTCCCAACTGATAAACCAATCCCCATGCAGAAACTTCCTGACTTTATGATTATTGGCGCGATGAAATGCGCGACAAGCACGCTGCATGAACAGCTTGCCCGTCAGCCCGGCATTTTCATGTGTACGCCAAAAGAACCTTACTTCTTCAGTGATGACCCCATCTATGCGAAGGGGATGGCGTGGTATGAAGCACTTTTTGCATCGGCCGATGCCAGCGACCTATGTGGCGAGTCGACCACCCACTACACCAAACTACCAACCTACCCCCAGACAATTTCTCGCATCGAGCAGCATGTCCCAAACGCAACCTTTGTTTACGTGATGCGACACCCAATCGATCGGCTTGTCTCCCAATATATTCACCAGTGGACAGAGCGTGAGATCACCGTTCCGATTGATGAAGCGGTTCGACAACATCCTGAATTGATCGCATACAGCAAGTACAGCTATCAACTAGCGCCTTACTTTGCCCAATTCGGCCGAAATCGCGTCCTACCCGTTTTCTTTGACCGCCTGCGCAACCATTCCCAAACAGAGCTAGAGCGCGTCTGCCGCTTTATCGGCTATGCTGGAGAGCCAATCTGGGATGAATCGGACCAACAGCGCAATGTCTCCTCACAGCGCATGCGCGTCAGCCCTTGGCGCGACAGAATCGTTTACTCACCGCTTGTCACCGCGATTCGCAAGCGGTTGATTCCGCAAAACGTACGCGACCGTATCAAACAAGGGTGGCAGATGCAGGAGCGTCCCACCTTGTCTGAGGATAGCGTGGCCTATCTAACCGAGATTTTTAACGCAGATTTGTCTGTTCTTGGTGATTGGCTCAGCATACACTTAACCTGTGAGAACTTTAAGGAAGTCACGTCTCAGCAATCGCTCAATTGGATAAACTCAGATGCAACAATCTAATGGTGTGGTTGGTTCTCCGGCCGTTGGGGTGGTTATTATCGGCCGAAATGAGGGCAAACGTCTTAAGGACTGCATTCGATCTGTCCTACCCCAAACATCACTTATCGTGTACGTCGACTCTGGCTCAACAGATGACAGCGTCCCACTTGCCCTAACACTCGGATGTTCCGTTGTTCAATTGGATATGACCCGCCCATTTACAGCAGGGCGCGGACGCAATGCAGGCTATCAGCACCTACTTAGCCAGTATCCGCACATCAAATACGTTCAGTTTATCGATGGGGATTGCGTTCTGGACAAAAATTGGCTAAAAACGGCGCTGGCCCACATGACAGCTAACCAAGAGGTTGCGGTTGTTTGCGGCCGACGGCGTGAGCGGTTTCCAGATGCCTCTGTTTATAATTTGCTGTGCGATATGGAATGGGACACCCCAATCGGCGAGGCAGCAGCGTGTGGTGGTGATTCACTGATGCGCGTGACAGCACTTATGCCGTCTGGTGGGTTTGACCCGGCGTTTGCCGCAGGTGAAGAGCCTGAACTTTGTTTCCGTTTGCGGCGGGCTGGATGGAAAATATGGCGACTTGATGCCGAAATGACGCGCCATGATGCGTCAATGACAGAGTTAGGTCAATGGTGGCAACGTTCTGTTCGCAGCGGCAGCGCCTATGCTCAAGGCGTTTGGACACATGGGCGCTCAGATGAACGGTACGATCTGCGCGATAGCCTGCGCATTTGGCTGTGGGCGTTCTTCGTTCCAGCAACGTTGCTCGGGCTGGCGAAACGCTCGCGAGGCGTTTCACTACTAGGTTTGGCCGTCTATCCATTCTTGGCGTGGCGCGTTTATCGATATCGAATTCAATGCGGGGACAAACCCCGTAACGCAGCGGTTTACGCCGCGTTTAATATTTTAGGTAAGTTCGCACAGTTGGTCGGTCAAACAAAATTTTTTGCAAAGCGCCAAAGTCAACTGATTGAGTATAAGTAGACACCCAAAAAGAGAAGAGGAATAAGGAAAGGAGCGTAAGAAATGAAGATTTTCTTCATTCGCCATCCCAATATTCATTATTTGCCTTTTTGAGTGGTCTCAGGGGAATTGAGAGGTATGATCCAGCAGCGTGAAAAAATAACAAACTTTGAGGAGTATGCCGATATTCGGCCGATTCAGGATATGGAGACCAACAGGCCCACCATCGCCTACATCGCCCAGTTCTTCCCGATCTTAACTGAGACGTTTGTCTATCGAGAAGTCAATGCGCTGCGGAGGCAAGGATACAATGTTGTAACGCTGGCGAACCGCACGCCAGATACAAAAAAGCTGTCTCAAGAATCTCTTGAGCTAATGGACAGTACCGAGTACGTGTTCCCGCTTCAGCTTATCCCTTTCATTTTCGCCCATCTTTACTTTATCATCACCGCTCCCAAAGCGTATTTTGGTACGTTCTGGGCGGTCATGGGACCATCAGGCGAAAGCTGGGACAATCGCCGTCGCACCTTAGGACATTTTGGTGGTGGCGTCTATTTAGCCCATCGTGCGCGTAATCAATCGATCGAGCATATTCACGCCCATTTTTCTGTTAATGCGGCCACGATTGGCCTCGTCATTGCGCGGTTGCTTGACATCAGCTACAGCTTTACCGTTCACAACAACATCTTTACCGATCGGCTTATCTTACGTGAGAAGCTGCGTGCGGCTAAGTTCATCATTTCGATCTCGGAGTATAGTCGCCAGTTTTTGGTTAACTATGCCCCAGAGATTTCTGATTTGGCGGACAAGATTTCGATTGTTCACTGTGGTATTTCGCCTGAGCAGTTTATTCCAGAGCGCAATTTTTCGGCCGAAACAGATCACACCCCACACATCGTTTCGCTCTCCTCACTCACCGAGCGCAAAGGGATGCCTATGTTGGTCGAGGCCTGCCGTATTCTGCGCGATCGCGGCATTCCGTTCACCTGCACCATCGCAGGGGACGGCCCGCAAAGGGCGCTGCTAGAGCAAAAAATAGGCGATTACGAGCTAGAAAACCACGTGACGCTTGCAGGGCGCTACTTTCAAGAAGATATTCGCGACTACCTCAACAATGCACACGTGTTTGCGCTCGCCTGCGTAACCGCAAGCAATGGTGATGTAGACGGCGTGCCTGTGGCGCTGATGGAAGCGATGGCGATGAAAGTGCCTACCGTGTCAACCGTCGTTTCAGGCATTCCTGAACTAATCGATCACGAAATTAGCGGCCTACTAGTCCCCGAACAATCCCCCGAAAAGCTCGCAAATGCGATCGTGCGCCTCTTGGCAGAT
>JBMZDF010000194.1:0-10287 GCA_049614105.1 Promineifilaceae bacterium (SeqCode) | reverse complement strand
GTTGCCGTCAGAGATAGGGAACCTAAGTTCGCTGTGGTATTTGTATGTAAGCAACAATCAACTGACAGAGTTGCCGTCAGAGATAGGGAACCTGAGTTCGCTGAATAGTTTGGGTGTAGATGGGAATGAACTAACAGAGTTACCGCCAGAGGTATGGAACATGAGTTCACTAAGCTATTTGAATATATCTGGTAATCAACTGACAGAGCTACCGCCCGAGATAGGGAACATGAGTGGGCTGAGTACGTTGTATGTAAACAACAATCAACTAACGGAGTTGCCGTCAGAGATAGGGAACCTACGTTGGCTGAGGACGCTGTCTGCAACCAACAATCAGCTGACAGAGTTGCCGCCAGAGATAGGAAATCTGAGTTCGCTGACTTCTCTGTATGTATACAACAATCATCGAACAGAGTTGCCCGCAGAGGTTTGGAATTTGCCTTTGGAAATGTTGGGCGTTTCTGGGGGGGAAATAGCATCTGAGATTAAGACTCTTAGTTCGTTATCATGGTTAAAAATAGCCGATCATCGATTGACGGAGGTGCCTAGTATCGTTTGGGAACTGGGTACATTGTCTAGTTTAACTATCTCGGGGACACAGGTAACAGAATTGCCACCAGAGATAGGAAATCTAAATAACTTAACCCATCTAGATATATCACACAATCAATTGAGAGAATTACCATCAGAGATAGGATATCTTCACGATCTAGAGTTATTGTCAGTCCATGAGAACCCTGCGCTTGGAGGATGTATTCCACGAGAATTTGTGGATTTACCATTCCTCATTGACGATGAATCTCTCAGCGAGACCCAGTTTACATTCCATGGGACGCAGCTACGAGAGCCGCAAGATAGTGAGTTTCAGGCGTGGCTAGGGGGGATTGATGAGGTGAGTCGGTCGGGGTTGACGTGTGATGCGCAAACGCAGATAGTTTTGTTTGCGGGGGATAACAACCCGCTTAGTCCCGCACATTTGGGGGTAAACTATGAGCCGTTGATGCAGGGGTTAGTCGATGCGTCTGTGGGAATCACCGACACGACGACGTTTGTGCTGGCGGACGCAGATGGCCCCACCGATACGCATATCAAGCTGATTCACAACGGGGTGGTTAGCTCCGTTGTGGGGCTGCCCGACGCGAATGGCGTCTTGACAACCACCATTGCTGAATACGATATGGCGGACGGCGCACAACTTGGCGGCTTTTTGCGCTGGACACTCGACAATTACACTGATTCCGAAACGCAGGTGAGCGTTTCTTACTATGGACACGGCACGTTTCTAGCCCCTGCCGTCGATATCGACGCGCTCTTTTCCACAGAAATAGGACCCCATCGGGCGACAGGCAGTCTATTCCCATTGCCCTACCATGTTGATGCTTTCCCTAATTTCACTGATGTGCATCCAAAAAAATCACTGATTACTCCCTATGCATTGCAGCAAATGCTGGCAATTGGCACACGGGATGGGCAGCAGCCGATCGCCGTGCTGGATCTGACCCACTGCTTTGCGCTGTCGATCGAAGAAGCGTATGAAGTAAGCAACGATGGCGGCACACCGTATGCAGAGATGTTGGTTGGAGCAGCCAATTACGCCTACTTTGATCCACAGATGGCGGGGGACGTACTGACCGCACTTGATCCTGCGATGGACGCCGCAACCCGCGCTACAGCCATTATGAACAGCTACGATGCCGCAATTGCCGAGGCCGATTTAGCTGACGGGGATCCAGATGTCGATCATCCTCGTACGCTAACCGTTATTGACATGGTGGCACTAAACAACACAGACAGTGGCCCTGGTGTCAAACCGCTGCTCGATCAACTCTCCTACTACCTGTTGCAAGAATTCGATAACGATGCAGACGCAACAATCGCTAAACTGCAACAAGCTGCGAGTGCAACGCCCACCTATGACACGAGTTATTGTGAGGGAGATTGGGAACTCAACGAACGGGATGCCCTGCTTGATGCAGGTGCGTTTCTGCCACAGTTAAGCGACCAGTTTGGCTTTAACTCGGGCGTTGGGTGGCGTGCGGCCCAACTGCGCAGCGCGTTGAACAATGCGGTGGTTGCCCGTAAGACGGCGAATGGCGTGCCGTGGTATGCAACAACCGAACCCGCTTCATGGGCGTTGGATGAACCGGACGCGCTAGGAATTAGCCTGTTTGGAGAATTCTATGGTCAAGAGCGTCCGCAGATTTCGGCTCAGAAACGTGTGTTGTCATGGCAAGCACGCTTCTATACAAACGATACAATGGCGGCTCATGGGATAGCAAATCCTCACCCTTATCGTCTCATTAGTCGCGATGCAGGCGGTAGCCCAACGTGGTCAGACGTTTTGATACGCTATTGGGACAGTTATAAGCAAAGCCACAATCTGCTTGTGTTTACGCAAGGGTGCTTGACCGATCTGCCGGCTGTGGTACGAACGGGAGAGGTGCGTGCAGGCGAGGTGACAGGGCCTGTTGAGGGAGCACTGGTTGTCGGACACCCGACGTTGATTCATGCGACGATTGTGGCCGACACAATTGTCTCAAACCCGCTTGTGCAGTTTAACGTAACCTACAATGGACAACCAGTTTTCACCAATACGGTTGCCGCAGGCTATATGGTAACGGGCACGTACAGCATTGCGAGCAGCCTGCCGTTCACGCCGACAAACTCAGGCGTTTACACATTTATCGTGACCGTTGATCCCGATCAACGTTTTGAGGAGGACAATGAAGATGACAATGTGAGCGTGTATCAAGATTATGCGTTTGCAGGAACGCCATTTGAGCTTGAATCGACGATTATGGGCGGACTGCAATGGATTTCAGAACAGACTGTGCCCCTATCGATTACAAGCACACAGACGTTGGATACTGTGATCGTGCAGATTTACCAATATCGGGCGGGGGCTGATCCGACCACACAGCTTCCTGTTCTGATCAACGAGCTATCGCAACGAGACCCTGACACAAACCCCTATGAATTATCGTTGCCAGATGTGGTTAAGCCAGGGATTGTGATGCTGCACATTTGGGGAACCTCAAACGGGAGGATGACACAACCGGCCGAAATCGTCCACTTCAACTACGTCCCCAGCGATAGCAACATTTCTCAAGGAGAGCGTGTTTACTACCGTTTCAACGCAGGCGTCAATGAGAACATTGCGCTGAATCTGAATTTAGCAGACGGCAACATCGCCATGCGCGTTTGGGAGCCATTCAACGAATGGACAGCGCAAGAGTTAGTCAACGGTGGCACACTCCCGCTACCCCACACCCAAGCGGGCGAATATTTCGTCGAGCTGGAAGGGCTAACAACTGAGGCAACCTACCAACTGTCTTCAACCCGCGACAGTATTGCGAATCGTGCTGCAACGGGCGTCGTGACGTGGGTTAGCGCCACGCGCCCCGACCTGATTGAACCCGTGATGGTGGCTCCAGCGGTAACGACAGCTGTCGGACTGTCTGAAATAGGGGCATCGGCCGAACAAACGCAAGTATTGACTATAGTGATAATTGCGTTGCTTTGTTTAAGCGGGTGGGCTGTACGCCGTAAATCAATGCGCTAGTGAAATAATGACAGTCACTGCTTTCAATCGCTTGAACTGGCGAGGTGAATATGACAGTGGCTGTCACCTTCTTTCTATCGATTTCTCAATGACCAGCGGGTGATCAGTTTACGATATTGAAACAGACCGATCAGCCCCAGATGACCGAACAGGGCGCGGGTGAGGAGGCCGCGCCAGCCTTTGGGGTGGCTGTATTCGATGTGTTCGTTGATGCGGGTGGTGGTGGGCGTTTCGGCCGAAAACGTATGCGTATGCGCCCAAGTCGCCAACGGCCCCACCCGCTGCACATCCGTAAACCCAGACGCACTCACGTTAATATGCTCCGCCTTCCAACGCACAGGAATCGGCCCAAACCACATTGTAAAGTCAGCCACCATCCCCTCCTTCATTTCGCCAAAATCATGAATCTGAACAAACAGAGGCGGTGGCGTCAGTCGCTTAAGAATGTTTGTCTCGCTGTGAAACTCACGAACGGCGTCAACGGGGGCGTTAATAATGAAAGAGGTTTCAAAAATCTGCATAGGTGAGTTATAGCAAGAAAGGAGCGGAGCGCTGTAACTTGTTTGATGAAGCCAACGAATTATAAACAATAGGGCCAATCGGTTAGGGCCACCACTGCGGACGCGCCCCTGCGGGGATAATTTGGCGCATGTCGCTGGTTTCGCGGTCGAAAAGCCAAATGCTGGGGTCAGATGTGGGTTGGGTGACGTTGAAACGCTGGAAAAGCAGACGATTGCCATCGGCCGAAAACCGCACCTGTGAATGATTCCAATCGGCATCGTCCGTGAGCGCCACCGCTTCGCTGCCGTCGGGGCGCATAAGCCAAATTTGGCGTCCCATGCCGGTGCTGGCAAGTTTGCGATTGAAGGCGATCCACGCGCCATCGGGCGACCATGTGGGGCTGGCGTCATCAACGGTTCGGTCGCCTGAAATATCGATCATCTGCCGTTCGGCCGGATCAACATACATCAAATGGACGCCAAACTGTTCGCCAGAGAACGCCATGTCGGTTAGGAGAAATTCGGCCGAACTCCCCGCCCAAGTTGCCGTCGAATTCATCAGATTGGCTAGCGCAACCTGCTCCCCTGTCTCAAAATCAAACACCAAAATTCGCTGCTGGTTGAGCAACAGATTGCCATGCCCATGCCCATCATTAATGTTATGCCCTTCTGGCAACAGCGCGAGGGTGCTTTCACCTTCTGGCGGAATATGGACAAAGCTGAGGTAGCGACCATCGGCCGAAAGCTGCGGCCGATAGCCGATCACCGTCTCGTCATCAAAAACGGGCAGCGTTTCCTGCGAATCAGCATCTAGCCAGAAAAGACGTGGTTCCTCACCTTCACGATTGCGCCGCTCGTAGACAACGCGGCGACCGTCCGCCGCCCAAATGGGGTTGGTGCAAGAGTCGTCGCCGCAGTCGATTTTGCTGGTGCTGGGTGTGTTTTTGTTGAGCGTGAGCAGGTGAATGTGTTCTTGCAGGTCGGCCGTTTGTTCGGTGTAGATGATGCGATTTTGGCTGATGTCGAACTGGTTGCCGATGTTGAACTCGGCCGAAGTCAACTGCACAGGCGTCATCCCGTCAACATCGGCCAAAAATAATTGCTGCCGATCTTGCGCATCGTACCAAACATAAACAAACTGCGTTGAGGGGTCAGATGCTGTCCCTGATCCACAACTTACCATAGGGAGAAGCAACAAGAGTAGGAAGCAATAGGCTGTACGGAAAGAAATCATGGGTGAAGTATGAAGCTATCTTGCAAAATCTTCATCCTTCACCCGTTATCCTTCATCGTTTGCAAATCTACCCGTCAATTAAAATAACAGGCTCGTCGTAGTAGCGGATGTGGCTGCGGGCGAGCTTTTCGGCCAGATAATTGTTGAGCCAAGCGCGTTTTGAGGAGAGGGAATCGGCCGATTTGAGCCGCGCCATTTCAACGTTAAGCTGCAAAACACGCCCCGGAATCACAAAGCGCGTCAAGCCTGCGGGTAAAAGGCGCTCATGTTTTGCCACATCAAACACTTCTTCAGGCTTAAACTGTGGGAAAATGGCAAGCGCCGTCATCTCTGGAAACTGTCCAATTAATCGCTGTGGATCGGTGAGCAAGGTGCGTTCCACATCGCCCCAAACGGTATACGCATTGACCACATCGTTCATTGTTTCAGGCTTGCAATCTAAGTTGATGACGCTGCACAACATCAACGATTCATCCTTTGCCATGAAATAACAGATGACGTTCGGGGAGTCAAATGCGGTTGTCCATTCGTCGTTTTCCATCGGCCGCAACTCAATGTTGTCGATGGTGGACAGGGTTTCATATAGTTTTTCGGCGCTGCCCGCTTTTTTAGAAATGACGTGATACCAAGTGTGCAGCGTAAAGTTGCTGTCTGGGTGAACAAGCTGCACAGCAATGTGCGGATATTCCAACTGTCGTAAGGCGTTGGTGCGTGTTGCGCCGTCGAGCACAACATATTTGCCAGCCCAAGGGGTGACAAGCGGCGGATTTTTGAGCACACCTTCTCCGTTCAGACTCGTTTTGAGCTTGTCAACACGCTTTTGGTCAAATTCCTCATGCGGCATCACCTGCTCAATCGGCACAATGTCGAGCGATAGGGTTTCGCTTGGGCGTTTGACGCGCAGCTGATCAACAATACGTCGAGCAAGCGGTTCAAAAGTGCCACCCGCTGACGATTGTGGGCGTCGGACAAGGTGGATGTGGTCTGGGGTGTCTATTTCGCGGCGATTAATGGTGACGACTTGTCCCAGGTTGTCGCTCTCAATGGCGGCCGTTAGGTCGATGAGGTTGGCGTCGCTGAAGTTGATCAGGGTTGCGCCTTGTTTCATGTTTGCAATTTCGGCCGAACCAATCAACGGTTCAGAATGCGCGTGCAAATGAAGGCTAATCACGTCTGACTCTTCCAACAGCACGTTCAGATCGCGTGGTTCAATATCTTCTAGCGCGAGTTCGGGCGTCAAACGCGGCTGATTGACCAGCACACGCATATTAAACGCTCGCGCCCGCCGCGCAACCTGTTGTGCTGTCCGTCCATAGCCAACAAGCCCCAGCGTTTTTCCAGACAGCATGCCGCTTGACGTGCGTAAGATCCACATCAAAATTTGTTCAGCGACTGCAATCGCATTGCCCGCTTGGGTTGTGATAACGTCAACGCCAAAATCGCGTGCCGCCGTGACATCGATCCGATCGAGATGCGAGACGGTGCAGCCGATCACGCGCAGGTTCTCGCCCGCTTCAATCATAGAGGCTGAGACGTATTGATTGCCGCTAACGATCAGCCCATGATAGGGCGCTAAGATGCTAATTATCTGTTCCCGATCAAGATCGAGTTGAATATCAACTTCGCAATGTCGTTGAAGAATAGTAAGCGTTGGCTCATCTAGGTTGTCGGTAAGAAGAAGTTTAAATTGCTTGATCATGGAAAGGTCTCGTGTGGGATAAGTGACCGTTACTGCGTGCGTTTGAAAGGGGGCGATTTGTGTTGCAAACCACCTTTTTAGAGTGAGCCTGTGGTGATGGCGCGTTGTGCAACGCCCCACAGAAATAGGGTCACGAATGCGTAAATCCATTGCGCTTGGTTGCTATCGTCTCCTTTTAACACAGAGGTATAGACAAACGGCATCAGCAACATGGCAAACGCTGCGTACAGATAGTGTAGGCCTGCACGGGTTGGCACAATGTCGCCAAACCATAGAATTGCATCAAAAAGAACAAGCAGAATATAAAGAACCTGCCCGATTGCAAGCGTCCCAAAATAGCTGCCGTCGACGCCTTGCCCGCGCACGGCGCGAAAGACCCCCCATAAGCCAACCATGAGGAAAAATAGCTGTGTTGCGTTTGTTAGGCCTGCGTCTAGCGTTGCGATTGCTGTCATTCTCCAATGCTCCAAGTGTCTGATATATCAGTTAGGCTGACTATAGCCAGAGGAGAAAGTGTTGTCAAAGAATTTGATTGAAATTGGTGCGCTACATACAACAGTAAGAATGATATACTACACTTTACGCAACTGTTCGCTTTCTCGAAATGGTGCTGTAGCGCTTCAAGAAAAGTTAAAAATTGTGTTCTATAACAAAGCAACGGGAATGGATGAGCAATCGCAAATGATGATTGGTTTATCTGCATGCAACCCTGACCTTTAGAATGTCAAAAATAGTGTATAGGTAGATCGTTCTGCTTTAGTGCGACTTTGCCTTTGTTTGATGAGAGCTTGTACAAGGATTGACTATGCAAGATGACGAACTGATTGAATTTGCCCAATTTCCCGACTTGCTCGGTGCTGTGATGCGTATGGGCGAAGAACTGACTGAACAAGATAATCAGCTCGATGCAGATGGAACGTTTGAACGCCCGCTACTTCCTTTGCGTGGCATGGTGCTTTTCCCCCAGATGGTGACGCCCCTTTTTGTGGGGCGCGATCGGTCACTCGCGGCGCTACAGGCGGCCAATGCGAACGGTGAAACGATCATTGTTGCGGCTCAGAAAGACAGCGAATTAACCAGTCCTGATGCGGACGATCTTTATACGGTTGGGACGGAGATGTCGATTGGCAAGACGATCAAACTGCCCGACAACAGCAACAGCGTGTTGTGTCAGGGTCGTCAGCGGGTTGAAATTGTTGAGTTTACCCAGCTTGAGCCTTATATTCGGGTTAAAGTTCGGCCGATTTTCAAAGCCGACACGTGGGATCAAAATACCGAGGCGCTCATGCGGGCTGTCCTCGATCTATTTGAGAAAGTGGTTGAACTCAACCGCCGCATCCCTGAAGACGCCTTCACGTTTGCAATCAACGCAGAACAACCAAGCTGGCTAGCCGATTTCATCGCCAGCACCCTTGATATTTCCCTTCCTCTCAAACAAAATCTGCTTGAAACGTTGGAGCCAATTGAACGCCTAGAGGCGATTAGCGTCATTTTAGGGCGCGAAGTGGACGTACTTGAAACCGAGAACAAAATTCATAGTCGTGTCCAGCAGGAAATAGACAAAAGCCAGCGCGAACATTTTTTGCGTGAACAACTGCGTGCGATTCAGGGCGAGCTAGGCGAAGATGACATCTTCACCAAAGAAACGACAGAATTGCGCACGGCGCTTGCTGCGAAAGTGCTGCCCGATGCGGTTCGCGCCAAGGCCGACAAAGAAATGGCGCGATTGGGCGCAATGCCGCCGATGTCGCCCGAAATGGGCATCATTCGCACCTATCTTGATTGGCTGGTTGCCCTGCCTTGGGATCACAAAACAGAAGACAATCTCGATGTTCGCCATGCGGCCGAGGTGCTTGATGAAGATCACTACGGCTTAACGCGGGTTAAAGATCGCATCCTTGAATATATTGCTGTACGCCAAATAGCGTCTGACAAAATGCGAACGCCCATCCTCTGTTTTGTTGGCCCTCCGGGGACAGGCAAAACATCGATCGGCAAATCGATTGCCAAAGCGATGAATCGTGAATTTGTCCGCATGAGCTTGGGCGGGATGCGAGACGAAGCGGAAATTCGCGGCCATCGTCGCACCTACATTGGCGCGATGCCCGGGCGCATCATCCAGTCAATTCGTCGTGCTGGCAGCAAAAACCCCCTGTTCATGCTTGATGAGATTGACAAAATCGGCAAGGATTTTCGTGGCGATCCAGCGTCTGCCTTGCTTGAGGTGCTTGACCCTGAACAAAACGACACGTTCCGCGATCTCTATCTTGATGTTGATTTTGACCTGACGAACGTGCTGTTTTTGACAACGGCCAACGCCCTCAGCGAGATTCCACACGCGCTGCGTGACCGCATGGAAGTGATCGAGTTTTCTGGCTATCTTGATGAAGAAAAAATGGCGATTTGTCGTCAGTTTATCATCCCGCGCCAGCTTGAAGAACATGGGTTGCTAGATGCAGGCATCGCGTTCGATGACCCTGCATTGAAGATGTTGATCCGTCAATATACTTACGAGGCCGGCGTGCGCAACTTGGAGCGCGAAATGGCAAGCGTTTGCCGCAAAATTGCGCGTAAACTAGCGGAAGGGCGCAAATATCCGAGACGGGTTAACGTCAAACAGCTTGAAGCGCTGCTTGGCCCACCACGTTTCCTAGAAGATAAATTGCGCGAGGATGACGAGATTGGGGTTGCTACAGGGGTTGCATGGACATCAACTGGTGGCGACACGATGCCAATTGAAGTCAACCTGATGTCGGGCAAGGGCAACTTGCTGCTGACGGGCAAACTGGGCGACGTGATGAAAGAAAGTGCGCGAGCCGCATTGACCTACACACGCAGTCAGGCCGAGAAACTGGGCATTGATCCAGAGCGTTTTGAGAAAACAGACATTCACATTCATGTTCCAGAAGGGGCTGTGCCAAAAGATGGCCCATCGGCCGGCGTGCCGCTGGCAATCGCGTTGATTTCAGCCTTTACCAATCGTCGCATCCGACGCGATGTGAGCATGACGGGCGAAATTACGCTGCGTGGGCGTGTCCTGCCCGTGGGCGGCATTCGCGAAAAAGCACTTGCTGCCCGACGGGTTGGCATTCAAACCTTCGTCATGCCTAAACGCAATCACACCGATCTGCAAAAAATCCCTAAAAAGCTGCGTCAAGGCATTAAATTTGTTGAGATTACGCGCCTAGACGAAGCGATTGGCACGGCGCTTTGGGCGCAAGTGTAAGCACCTGCGTGGAACCCCCACCTAACCTCCCCCGAAGGGGGAGGGATCTGATCCCCCTCCCTTCGG
>JBMZDF010000193.1:0-10288 GCA_049614105.1 Promineifilaceae bacterium (SeqCode) | reverse complement strand
GCCGCTCTGCGGCCTGTGGAGGACTTTTCTTGGCAGAGAAGAGGCCACGGAGCGGCAAGAGGGGTGTTCCACCGCAGAGCAGTGGAACAAGGTATCCCGTAAGTTTTTGAAAAGATAGAAGCTGACTTGCTCCTAGCCCTACCAATTTTGTAGTTGAGTTAGAATGCAATTGCCCTGTGATGCCAATTAGGATTGAAGCATCCCCTCCTGACAATGCGCTTGCAAAAACATGTTCTCGAAGTCCAGCATCAACTCACACGGCCTTTTGAGCCGTTGCCGTTCATTCTTTTCAACTGGGACACTGTATTGCCACTCAAGTTTGCAGTAGTTGTACACATCAGTGATAAATGTTGCGCTCCCTTGTTCAGCGTCAGAATATATTTGTCAATTAGAGGGAATGAAATTTTGGAACGTATATCTGCGCCATAAAAAATCTAGCCTCCCTCTCGCAGCGCAACACGAATAAATGGTCTTAAACTGCTCAGCTCGCTTTCACAACATACCCCCACATCCAACCGTATTCGGTTAGATGTTGCGAGTTGTTTCTTTCAGGTTGCTGAGGGTACAAAACCGAAGTGGCGTTTATATTCTCGGCTGAATTGAGCCGCACTGTTGTAGCCCACTGAATAACCCGCGTCGCGAACATTTTCACCTTCTCTGATCAGTTTTTGAGCCTCATATAGCTTTACGGACTTAACATACTGCAATGGTGATAGATGCATCACATTTTTAAAGTTTTCATAAAAGGCTGTTTTGCCCATGTGAACCATCTCAGCTAGTCGTTCTACCGATATAGTTTGATCCAAGTTCTGGTGAATATAATCCACTGCCTTTGAGATGCGTTGAATTTCGCCCCGTTGCTGTAGCAGAAACCGTAACTCGCTGCCTCGACTATCACTGAGCAGACGATAGTAAATCTCATCCATGATTGAATCAGCCAGCATCATTGCATCTCTGGGGTTAGATAGTAATTTAAAAAGGCGAATGAATGGATCAAGTAGGTTGTCATTCAATGGGACAGAAAAAATATTGGATGGATTGATAGACACAGGTTTGGTAACAACACCATCAATTCGATCGATCCGCATCAAAACGTTTGCCATCCGACCCAGATCCATGGCGACACCAGCCGCTAAAAAAGGTTGATCAGGGCTAGCTTCCATAATCTCCGTTTCCATCGCCATCGGATAGAATAAAACCAGCACGTCGCCGACATTGAAATGGTATTTTTTGTTCCCCACAAAACAGGTCTTGCTGCCCTGCCCCACAATAAAGATTACGGGTGGATCGCAGCTTGGGTGTCGGTGTCTGGGCATTGATGATTTGAGAGTCCCAAAGTTTTCAATAATTGAAAAGTTTAAGTCTTCTTGTGGAGAATGCTGCTCCATAAGGTTAACGAACTGCTCGATTTTGTCTTGTTGATAGGTCATATTCTTTATCTTGTTCTTTTATGCGGGACACAGAGACAACTGGAACCACAATGGTGTTAAGAACGTTGAGATTTTAAGTTCTGAGAGGAGGTGACCTCTGGTTTGCCTGTGTTTTTGCGTTTTCAAAGTTGAATTAATCACCGCTATTCATGCACTCAATACAATAGCAAAATTCAATTCCCGAAGTAACCAAAAACGCATATTTCCGTAGGATTGTGCAAGATATACGAAGGAATACGTCTTCATTTCTTCGGTTCCACGCTATATGATCACCCCAACTGCGAGAGAGTGTGCAGCCTAAACCTTGTGCTGAGTGCGCCACAAAAAGTCTCGATCGATACAGACGCCCCAGCGGGGCGTCTCTACAGGTTAACGTCTCTGGTAGAGACGTCGCCGCTGGCGCGTCTCCGTTAGGAAGCTAGACAATTTTTCGTCAATGACAGTAATTAACCAAGCCGTTATGAGTGAAAGCGACATCATCCGCCCAACGCACCTTGAGATTGATCTGGACGTGTTGGGGCGTAATTATGCTGCGATCAAACAGCATGTGAACAATCGACGCATTATGACAATCTTAAAAGCCAATGCTTACGGGCATGGGCTTGTTGTGGTTGGTCAATATTTAGAACACTTGGGGGCCGATTATTTCGGCGTTGCGTTTCTCGAAGAAGGGATTATGCTGCGTGAGGCGGGTATCCAGACGCCAATTTTAGTGTTGGGGGGCATTCTTGATAATCAGGTGCCACTTTTTATCAAATATGATTTAACCCTTACCGCGTCATCTGTTGAGAAGCTGGCGCAGATTGAAACGGCGGCCGAACGTATGGGCAAACGGGCAAAAGTACACTTGAAAATTGATACGGGCATGGAGCGAATTGGCGTGCATTACTACAGCGCTGATACGTTGCTGGAGGCGTCTTGTCACTGTCAGTGGTCTGAGATTGAAGCGATTTATACGCACTTTGCTAGTTCGGATTCGGCCGATTTAAGCTACACCCACCTCCAACTGCAACGCTTCAACAAAGTCCTCAATTTCTACACAACCCATGCCATCAAGCGCCCCATGGTGCATATCGCCAACTCAGGCGCAATTTTGCAGATGCCAGACGCACAGTTTGACATGGTGCGGGCGGGCATTTTGCTCTATGGCGTGTACCCTGACCTCAACACAAAACGCAGCATTCCTGTGGAACCTGCGCTCACGTGGCGCACGCGGGTTGTCTACTTTAAGGTGGTGATGCCTGGACATCCTGTGAGCTATGGCTCCACTTGGCAATCGGCCGAAATGGTGCGGGTTGTGACGTTGCCGATTGGGTACGGCGACGGCTATTTTCGTGCCATGTCCGATCAGGCTGAAGTGATTATTCGCGGTAAACGTTATCCTGTTGTTGGGCGGATTTGCATGGATCAGATGATGATCAACATTGGCTGGGAGTCGGCCTACAATGGCGACGAGGTGATTTTGATGGGGAAGCAGGGCGGGGTTGGCATTTCGGCCGAAGAGCTAGCCAAATGGGCTAACACAATCCCCTACGAGATTTTGACTAATATCAACACGCGGGTGCCGAGAAGGTATGTGGGCGGAGTCTAAATATGGGTGGGAAAAGAAGAAGCCCCGTCACGCTTTTGTCAGGAGGGGGGAACAAAACGTTGGGGCTTTTAAGTTCGGCGACTTCAAATAGGATGATAAATGAACTAGCTGAGCGCAGCTTAAAGGGAGCTTTAGAGGTGTTTGAACAAGTTATTACAGGATCAACCCAATTTGTATTTTTGGGAGGGGAAATGATCACTGTTAATTGGTGACAAATCGCGTCCCACAATATCGTGCGCTGTGGCCGCTATTTGAAGTGATAACCAGCGGCGATCAGGGTTTCTTCGGCAACTGCTTTTTGGTCTCGTTTCACCATGACATAATCGGTGTCAAAGGTTGAAATCGCAAAAATGCTGACGTTTGCCGCCGCCAACGGTTGTGCAATGCCCGCTAAAATCCCCGTCAGGCTAAAGTCCAAAACGCCGTCAAACACAAACAAAATCCACTCAGACTCTGATTTAGGGCTGTCGATGGCGCATTCGCTGGGTGCAACAACGGAAAGCTCATCGGCCGTTCGCGTGATGGAGACGAATTGGCTGGAGAGAATGGCGGGGGGTGGGGGTGTTTCGGCCGAAAAGCGGTGAACGGTAAACTCGCCTTCCAACCAACGCAATGCTAGATGACTCATCGTTTTCTTCCTACCTGATGGCGACGTTTATAGTCGGCTAAAAACCTTCTCAAAACGTTTAAAACTTCGGTCGGTTTGCTATCTCGATCCTGACCACGTGCCGCCGTTAGCCTGCTGTGACTGATTTGCAAGAAGCGTTTGGCACGGGTAATCCCAACATAGAGCAAGCGCAAACGCTCGCTAATCACTTCGATGTGCGCCGCGTCGGTTGGAGACAAATCGCCGCTAAATTCGATGCCGTTGCCCATGAGCAGCATCAACTCAGCCTTGGCTTGAGCAGTTGGGTCGCCGCCCACAAAATTGTACACGCCTTGAAAATAGGCATCTAGATTATTGGGAACCCAGAACCCATCGACGCCAATCATAAATACGGCGTCAAATTCAAGCCCTTTGGCGCTGTGCTGCGTTGCTAACGTGATGCGCCCCGCCTTGGGTTGGAATCCTTCCTCAGATTGTTCTGACAGGTTCAACCGCCGCCGTCCCGAGGCCACGTCACCCAATTCTGCCACTAAGTCGGGCAGTCGCTTTTCAGGCTCCATGTCCTGCCAATTTTGCAGCGTGGTTGCCAGTTGATAGGCGATCGCCAGATCACTTTCGACTAGCTCCTCATTTTGCAAAAATAGCTCATCCCCTAACGCCATTGCCAGTGCATCAATCGTCAAAGGGCGTAGCTCAAAAATGCGACGCAAAAATTTTGTAAACTTTCCAAGCTGCTCAACATCTTCAGGCGTTGCAATCCCGCGCGGCAACGTGCGAATCATTTCGTCATAGTTGGCGGGATAAAGCAGTGATTCGATGCGGTGAACGCTGGAAAGCAGCGCGTTGAAGCGGTCAATGTTCTCTAGATCATCCGACGCCGCACGATGCTCCATGTCGCGCAGCGCGTCAAATGCCCCGCGCAAGTTGCGCTTTTGCAGCGGATTGGCAAGCAGCGCCAGCAGGGCTTGGAGCGCCCCGGCAACCTGTCGCTCACGCAGCCCACCACGCAGCAGGCTGTCATAATGCTTGATCTCACGTGCGTCAAGCTGCTCGACAATGCTGTGCCCTAGATTGTTGGTTGGCACCAAAATGGCGACGGTGCGCTCTGGGAACTTTTTCGTGTACCGATTCGCTAGGTCGATGGCGGCAGGCACTTCCGCTCGTTCGCGGTGGTCAAATTCGCGGATGACGACGTTTGATGCTATGTCAGATGGGTTGGGCTGCGCGTCCCCGTGGGGCGTGGGCAAAATATGCTGCTGACGAAACGTTGTTTCGCGAACGTCACTCACGGGATGATGTTCACAGACCCAATCGACCAGTTGATTTGCCAGCTCAAAAATGACGGGCGCGTTGCGGCCTGAGTTGGGCAGAGGCAGGGCGGTGACGTTTTCCTGTTTGAGAAAGTCGATAAAGAAGCGTGGTTCGGCCGAAGTAAACGTCGTTGTAATCGCCTGATTCGGATCGCCAACCCGCACCAAATTACCCTGTTCACCCGTCAATAGCTGCAATAATTCTTCCTGAAGCGGCACGCTGTCCTGTGCCTCATCTTCCAAAATATAGGGCCAGCGATGACGCAGAACGGCTAGCAACTGCGGGTTGCCTTCAACATGCTCGACCGCTTCCCAAATTTGGTCGTCGTAGTCGAGCGCACCCTGACGCTGCAAAATGAGCTGATAGCGTTTGTAAATGCCAGTAAACATGCGGGAGAACGCCCAATCGGCCGAATTGCCCATCTTGTCCTGTTCTTCCAGCATTTCCTCAATCAACAGCGGCGTATAGCGTTGATTTTTTGCCGTGCGGATAAACGCCTTGCAGGTGCGTTCGATCATGCCGCGCCAGCGCACGCGCATTCGTGGCGTGTCGTCAGGCAGCAGCGCATCCCATTCCTCTGAATACTGTTCGCGCCAGAGGTCGATCGCCCGTGATAAGAAGTTGGCGCTTTGTCCATCGTCAACGACCGTTGGCATGTTGAGCATGTCGCCGTGCATCAGCTTGATAATCTCAAGCGCCATGCTGTGCAGCGTACGGGCATCATAGCCTGTTGGCTCTAGTCCTTGTGCCAATAATTTCTTGCGCAGGCGCATTTTGAAGTTTTCGGCACTTGAGTTGAGGTAGGTGACAATGAGCACCTGCTGCCCTGCTTGTGGGTCAATATGACCTTCTGCAATGAGCTTGGCGGCTAGGGTAGACAGTGTGAAGGTCTTGCCGCTGCCAGGTACAGCGCTAACCCCCATGTGACCAGAGGTGTATTGTAGGACGGCTTGCTGGGCGGGACGTAGTTTAGGGTCGCTCATATTAAATGCGCTACAAATAGTGCTTGAAAGTAAAGTTACAAGTGGCTAATTGTTTAACTGTTTTTGCAGTCAAAGATTTTTTGGCTTTACTGGTGTTCTAGGCCAAGATAAATAAATAATCAGACGCCCCAGCGGGGCGTCTCTACAGGATGTTATCTTTGGTAGAGACGTCGCCGCTGGCGCGTCTCCGTTAGAAAAGCAGGACAATTGAATTCTTTATCTGACCTTATGCGAATTATACCAAAAATCTGACGTGATTTTCCCGATCAATACTTGCCTACGAACTGCTGGAAAAGGTGTTCGGCCGCTTCGAGTTGGGCAAGTAGCATGGCGCTATCTCGGTCTGTCGTGCCGTGTTCAATTTGCGTAAGCAGCTTGCTTAGCTGCGTCAGCCCCATGTTGCCGCTTGAGCCGCGTAGGGTGTGGGCCACACGTTTTGTTTGCTCAAAATCGCTCGCCTCAATCGCGGTTCGCAGCGTTTTTAGCTGGTTGCCTGTATCTTCGATAAAGAGGGGAATCAGATCTTGTAATGCGTCTGCGGCCGAATCGCCAAACTGCTGCTCGAACTGTTCCATATCGATCCACGTTGCCCAGCGGTTAGAGAGTGCGGCCGCTTTGTGCGTCACCGTTTCTTGGAGCGCCGCAACTAACTCATTGATCGAGATTGGTTTGCTGATATAGGCATCCATGCCGACCGCCAGATAGCGTTCGCGATCGCCATCAAGCGCATTGGCCGTCAGAGCGATGATGTAGGGGCATTCACCCCGCGCAATATTTTCCTTGAGGTAGCGGGTCGCCTGAACACCATCCATTTCGGGCATTTGGATGTCCATAAAGATTAGATCGTAATGTTGGCGATCAACCGCTTCAACCGCCTCTAGCCCGTTTGCAACCATGTCTGCCCGATAGCCGACCCGATTGAGCAGGCGGGTCATAACGAGCTGATTGATGCGGTTGTCCTCGGCAACCAAGATCGAGAGCGGGTATTTGCTCCCCATCTCTTTGTCGTGTTTAGGGGCGGTACTTGCCTGTACTGCTGGTTTGGTTGACGATACTTTGGAAAACAGACCCTGCAATATTTGGAAGAGGGCGGCTGGTTTTAAGGGTTTTGCGAGATAGGCATAAATGTCAACGCCCGTTTTCTTAGGCGCACCCCGTCCTGACGAACTGAAAATGATCAGCGGGAGTTTTGGTAACTGCTGCCGCAATAGCTTTGCGAGACTATAGCCGTCCATCAGCGGCATGTGAACGTCAAGGATGGCAGCATCAAGCGGGTGATTGCTGTTGGCGATATAGGTTAGCGCCGCCGTGCCGGATTCAGCCACGGTTACCTGTGCGCCCCAGTTCTCTAGATAGCGCGAAAGCAGGTGTCGATTGGTGCGGTTGTCATCGACAACTAAAATATGTTTGTGGCGCAGAGCCGTGGCAGATTTCGACCAATCTGGTTCTTCGGGCTGCTGTTCGGCAACGCCCACAACGATATTAAAGTTGAACGTAGAGCCTCTGCCCACCTCACTGTCTACCCAAATGGAGCCGCCCATTAACTCGGACAGGCGCTTGCTGATCGCCAAGCCTAACCCTGTGCCGCCGTAGTGGCGGGTTGTGGAAGCATCCACTTGGCTAAAGGCTTGGAAAAGGCGCTGTGCGTCCTCTTTCCGAATGCCGATGCCCGTATCGCGAACGGCAAACTCAAGCTGGAGGCGCGAATCCTCAACAAAATGCCCTTTGACAAAAACGGCAACTTCCCCTTCCTCCGTAAATTTAATCGCGTTGCTGATGAGATTGACCAACACCTGCCGCACGCGCGTGATGTCGCCAACAACCATAGTCGGCAGATGCGATGCCAAATCATACGCGAGATCCAGCTTTTTCTTGCCAGCTTGGGTTGATAGCAGTGCAAGCGCATCTTCAACACAAGCGCGTAAGTTAAACGGCACGGCCTCTAAATCAAGCTGATCGGCCTCAATTTTAGAGAAGTCGAGGATGTCGTTGATGATGACAAGTAGCGAATCGCCACTGCTGCGGATGATGTCGAGATTTTCCCGCTGCGGTCGGGACAGGTCAGACTCCATCAGCAAACTGGTCATGCCGATGATGCCGTTGAGCGGCGTTCGGATCTCATGGCTCATGTTTGCGAGGAAGTCAGATTTTGCTTTATCGGCCGCAAGGGCAGCATCTTTGGCGTTGCGGAGGTTGACTTCGGCCGATTTTCGTTCGCTAATGTCGTTCTCAACCGCAATAAAGTTAGTTAAAACGCCCTGCTCATCATGAACAGGCTGAACATCAATATCAACCCAATAAGGCTTGCCCGACTTTGAATAGTTGATTAGCTCGCTGCTAAAACCCTGCTGTGCCTTTAACTGTTCCCGCATGTAGCGGACACTGTCTGAGTCACTGTCGGGGCCTTGTAACAAACTGCCCGGCCGTTTTCCAATCACCTCATCAAGCGAATATTCGGTCAAGCGGATAAATGCGTCGTTGACCCATTCGATATAACCCTTGGCATCTGTGATAACAACCATATTGCTCGTTCGACTGGCAACATGGGAAAGCTGACGAGCCTCAGCCTCACGAATGCGCAGCGCAACATTTGCTGCTTCGGCCGCCTTTCGCGATTCTTGTGCGCCCTCCAATGTTGACTGCAATTGCGCCGCCATCTGATTGAACACAAGCTTGAGTCGGCCGATTTCATCTGGGGTGGTGAGTTCGGCGCGGGTGTCTAACTCACCGTTGGCAAGCATTTGGGCAAGCTGCCCAACCTCTTGCAACGGATGCCCAATGAGCCAGTTAAACAAAACATAGGTTAGGGTTAAGAGGGTGGCCGTGAGAGCCAGCGTAGCCAAAAGGATTATTAGACCTGCATTGAAAACCCGTTGACGAACACTCGCAACGGAGTAGCCCAGCCGAACTTCACCTATAAGCTCGCCGTCTAAATCAATTGCCTCCCGATGTTCGCGAACAAGCGAATGGAGGCTTGTCAGCTCGAATAGCTCAATGGTGTTAAGGCTCGGATTTTCGCCCTGTGCTGCGTAGACTTCCGCAATCAATGGGTCTTCGCGGTCAACGAAACGGGTCAGGACACGACCGTCAGTATGTGTGATGATGCTGTAAACAACATCAGGATCTGCGCTTGTTTCGCGCATGAGCCGTTCCAATCCTGAGAAGTCACCCTCTACAATCGGATTAATGCTAACAGCGGCTAGAAAACTGGTTTGGATCTCAACCTTGTTTTGTAGATCAGCGCTTTGTTCCCGATAGGTTGTATAAACTTGAAAGACCCCGTAAAGCAACAAACTGACCGTGAGGAACGCTCCGGCCAGTATCAAATAACGAAGAATTAAACTTTGCTTTAACTGTTGTTTGGGTGGGATTTGCTCACTCATCTATCAGAATCATAGCCGCGTAGTTCTAGTTGTTCAATAAGATCATCTAACGGTGAGTAGTCGATAGCAGGGACAAAGCCAACCGCGTTGACATTTTCTAAAGCGGGATGACCCTCTGGCAGATTGAGTAGCGCCTTTTGAACATCCGCAACTAACGCCAGGTCTGTTCCCTCCAACGCTGCAAACGGCCACTCAGGATAGAGGCGAGTTGTGTGTGGGAAGAAGAAGCCATCATCCGCCAAATCGACAATCACAATCTCGTCTAAGTTTAGCAGCGTTCCCTCGCGAACCATCTTTTCAAGCTGACCCGTGCGGATAAAGCCTGCATCAAACGTATTGTTGAGAACGCCTAAAACGATATTATCCTGAGAGGGCGTTTCGGTGAAGGAAGCAAACGCATCTACAGAAATGCCTTTTTGAAGCAGATGGAAAACTTGGAAGTTGCAACCTGCGGCGGCTGTTTGGAAAGCGACACAGGTGACACGCTTGTCGCGCAAGTCCTCGGCCGAGGTGATGCCGCTGCCTTGTTTGGCAATAATCAGCCCGCCGAACTCAGGCCCTGTGTTGTTGCGAGAAAGGGTGACAAGGAACGTTGTTTTATGAATTCGTCGCAGTTGAACGGCCGCAAGTGGATTGTTGAGCGTGAAATCTAGGTTTCCCGCTGCGACCTCATCAAATTGCGGTTCTTGACCAACGGCAACAAATTCAAAGGGGCGATCAAGCGTTTCGCTGAGATAGTTGATGATTGCGCCATATTGGTTTTTGGCGGCTTCTGCGCTACGGATCGCGAGAACGCCGACGCGCACGGGGGGGAGGTCGCTATTTGAGCTAACTGCGGTGTGTATGTTCTGCAATTTTTCTTGCAGCGTATAATTTCGCTTTAAATGTAGCTTCGTCAACATCTTCTGTTTTACCAATAAATAGTTGTTCTATGTTTGGTTCTGATGCCAATGCAATTTCACCTAATTGAGATGAATCTACAG
>JBMZDF010000192.1:0-10307 GCA_049614105.1 Promineifilaceae bacterium (SeqCode) | reverse complement strand
GTGCTGGGTGCTTCTGCTAAGATGATGGGCATTCGGCCGAAAATGCAGCAGCCAATCAAATGTCAGACTTAATTTTTATTTCCACCCTCTATAAAAACCCTGACACCCCTTTTTCACAAGGCAAATACCATCTGCCTTCGGCCGACACCCTCTCTATCTCTAACCTTCCAAATATCTCCAACTTAATAGCGCGAGCGGCCAACAGTCCTTATGCCACCCGCGCGGCGCGAGCACCGAGGCTGACAGCAAACTTCGCAGTCTGAGTCTGTTTTTCGGCCGATAACCGACCCCCAGACCTCAACTTGTGAAGATTCTCGCTTCTCATTGCGAAGCCACGCTCTTTTGCTGTCGGCACAGAAACACGAACATCGGCAATCTGATATCGGATTACCGATTACCAACGCATCCAAGCGCCCAACCTATACGCAAACTTTCCCGCGCTGGTACAATACCAGACCGATAAACGACGAGTGTTAACTATGAAATATATGACCAGCAACGAAATCCGTCAGGCTTTTCTGGATTTCTTCAACGAAGTCAATCACGAAATCGTGGCCAGTGCGCCACTACCCAATTACGACAACCCCACCCTGCTGTTTACCAACGCAGGGATGAATCAGTTTGCCGAGGTGTTTCTCGGCAACGACAAACGCCCCTACAATCGCGCCACCACCGCCCAAAAGGTGATGCGCGTCAGCGGTAAGCACAACGATCTTGAAAACGTTGGCCCCTCGCTCCGTCACCACACCTTTTTCGAAATGCTCGGCAACTTCTCTTTTGGCGACTACTTCAAAAAAGAGGCAATTGAGTACGCTTGGAAGTTTCTAACTGGCGTGATCGGCTTAGATCCAGAGCGGCTGTGGGCGTCGATCTATTTAGACGATGACGAGGCGTTTGAACTGTGGCAAAAATGGTTGCCCGCTCACAAAATCCGCCGCTATGGCAAAGAGGACAACTACTGGGAAATGGGCGACATTGGCCCAAATGGCCCTTGCTCTGAGCTACATTACTACACGGGCGACTTAGACAACATCAACCCTGAGCTGCTGAACAGCGATGATGATGTTGAAGAACAGTTCCTTGAAGTGTGGAATCTTGTTTTCATGCAGTTCGAGACGGACGCAAACGGTGTCAAAACCGCGCTACCCAAACCTTCCATTGATACGGGCATGGGGCTAGAGCGCGTCGTTCGCATCGTGCAAAATGCGGCCAACAACTACGAGACCGATCTGTTCTCGCACGCGCTCGATCGCACGCAAGTGTTGCTGGGCGACAGCGATGCGCAGCGGATTGAGAAAAACATCGGTTATCGTGTGATTGCCGATCATGGTCGTGCCGCAACGTTTCTGATTAGCGATGGGTTGATCCCTGGCAATTCGGGTGCGCCCTATGTGCTACGCATGATTATTCGTCGTGCGGCTCGTTTCGGCCGAAATCTCGGCTTCACCAAACCGTTCCTCGCTGAAATCGCACAGGTCTATGCCAACCAGATGGGCGGCGCATACCCCGCTGTCCGCCAACGCATCGACTTCATCAAGCGCACGCTGACCGCCGAAGAAGAACGCTTTGCCCGCACGCTCGACAAGGCGGAACTGCAATTTAAGCAAATTGCTGCCCAGCTACAGGCTGAAGGCGGCACTGAAATCTCGGGTGAGGTCGCGTTTGACCTCTACGCAACGTTAGGTCTACCGCTCGAAATCACACGCGATTTGGCGAAAGAGATCGGTTTGTCAGTCAATGAACCGGGTTTCTTAGAGGCGAAAAAAGCGCATGCCATCGCCAGCGGTGCAGGTGCATTTGGTGAATATGACCTCAGCGAGCAGGTTTATACGGACGCGCTGCAACAGCTTATTAAAAACGGCACGCTTGAAGAAACGGGCGTCGATTATGATCCCTATGGCAGCGCCAGCGATGTTGCAACGCTTGTCGGCATTTTCCAAGATGGCGAGATTGTCGATAGTGTTGGGGTAGGAGAATCGGCCGAACTAATCACCACATCAACCGTCTTTTATGTTGAATCAGGTGGTGAGGTCAGCGACAGCGGCACGATCTCAACCGCAAGCGGCACGGCAAACGTCACGGGCATGCTCAAAAAAGGCGGCTTGATCCTGCACACGGTTAAAGTGGCTGACGGGTCGCTGACCGTTGGCGATGAAGCCACGCTACAAGTTGACGATGCGCGTCGTGCCAATATTCGTCGCAATCACAGCGCCACGCACATTCTGCACGAAGAACTGCGTCGCAAACTTGGCTCACACGTCACGCAACAGGGGTCGATGGTCGCACCCGATCGCCTGCGTTTTGACTTTTCACACAATGAGAGCGTCAAATCGGCCGAGCTAGCTGAAATTGAGCAAAAAATCAACGCCGCAATTTTGGCAAACCACGGTGTCACTACCGAGTACATGCCCAAAGACAACGCGATTGAAATGGGCGCAATGGCCCTATTTGGCGAAAAGTATGGCGATGTTGTACGCACCGTTCAGATGGGCGAGCGTGGCGGCTACAGCTTTGAGCTATGCGGCGGTTTGCACGTCAGCAGCACAGGCGAAATCGGCAGCTTCCACTTTACTTCCGAAGGGTCGGCCGCAGCAGGCGTTCGTCGCATCGAGGCAGTCACAGGGCCAGCCGCACAAGCTTATGTTGCGGAAAAACTCAGCACGCTCGACAAGGCCGCTCGCAAGCTAAACGCGACCAGCAACGACATCGCTGACAAAATCGATGCGCTGCTTGCGGACAACAAGCGTCTACAAAAAGAGCTGGAACAACTGCGACGCGGTTCGGCCAAGGCCCGTTTTGAAGAACTCTTAGGAACGGCGCAGGAAATCGGCGGCGCAACTGTGATGGTTGGGCAGGTTGATGGCGCAACGGTGGATGGTCTGCGTGAGATGACCGATTGGTTTAAGAATCGGGTTGAGGCTGGGGTTGTGGTGATTTCGGCCGAAAACAAAGGCAAACCGCTCTTTGTTGCCGCCGTCACCAAAAACCTAATCGGCAAAGGTGTCAAAGCAGGCGACATCGTGCGCCAAATGGGAAAAATGACGGGCGGCGGCGGCGGCGGCGCACCCCATCTTGCTCAAGCAGGTGGCCGCGACCTCAGCAAAGTTGCCGAGGCGCTCGCTTCCGTTCACGCATTTGTTGAATCAAAGCTAGGTTAAAGACATGAAACCGAGCTTCTTTGAGAGGCTCGGTTTCTGATAATCATATGACTCATTTTCTAGCCAATAAACAAAATCGGGTTGTACGGCGTAGTTGGCAGCTATTCATTTTAGCAATTCTCTTGTTGGGGACGTGTTTTTCGGCCGAAGCACACTCGGTAACAGATATTGGCGCTTACAGCATCATTGTCGGCTGGGAAATCGAGCCAGCCCTTGTGGGTGAGCGCAACACGATGTATATCGATCTGCTTAAAGACGGGCAACTCGTCTCCGCGCAGGATTCAAAACTCAATTTGCAGCTACTTTTTGGGGACAAAGTCAAAACGGTGATCCCAACTCAAAATCCTGCAACGGGCCGCTATCGTGTCAACTTTATCCCAACCGTATCAGGTGACTACTCGTTCCAAATCAACGGGACAGCGGGCGAACAAGCGATCGACGTGCTCGTCACGCCTGAGCCGGTCGAAGAAGCGATCGCGCTCCAATTTCCCACGGTGGCGCTCTCTAATGTTGAACTACAGCAAGTTATTGTAGACATGGAAACGGCCAACGCGGAGCTGCGCGGGCGTTTAACCGTTGGGTTAGCCCTCAGCATTTTTAGCATCCTATTCATGCTAATATTTGCGGTCTATATTGTGCGCTTCCGACTGCCGAAAAAATAGCCTTTTGCAAACCAGTTGCGATTTGTCCAGACAAGCCACAACAGCAAAACAACGTCAAGTGCGTGCTCAAAAATTGACCACGCACGTCCCCCAAATTCTGGATCCCAGTAGCTGATCGGCGCAGCATAGCGTAATTCCCAATTGAGCGGAAAAAGGTAAAGTGGGCCATCATCAACATGCAGCGGGATGTCTATCAGAGTGTGCAGCATCGAAGCACACGCCATCCAAAATAGTGACGCGCCCCAAACGTTGCCACGCTTCCAGAGCAGATACCCAGACACAATCAAGACAGCCAAAACAACGGGACTATGAAACGTGTTTTGTGCGGTGATTACCCACGGGTTCTCGAAAAACCACACATCAAAGAGACGGATCGTCAGCGACAGGTCAAGTAGTTCAGGTGGTGTCGGCAAGTTTGGATCGAAATTTTGCAGGGTGGGATTATCGAAAACGCCGCGCCACCAGTCGATCACTATCACAGCCCCGCTAATCAAAATCAGTAGCAAATCAGGCAATAATGAGCCGAGCATCAAGGCTCGCGTTCGGATGGGTGGAATGGCGTCGGGGTTGTCCTGACGCCACTTTTTAAGCGGCCGATTTAGCACGGCGGTAACGATGGCATGTGAGTATGTTTGCATAGTTAACTGCAAAGAACCTAAGCACTGAGGCTGAGCTTCTTTAATGGCGAGGAGACATCTGCGTCAGTTTTAGCAATGTTACCAGACGATGCTGAAATGGTCTGTTGTATGCAACAGGGCTACAGGTGGTAAAAGCAAATGGTGAATAATTAACAGTGAACGGAGAATGAAAATTTAGTGCCAAGTTCGTTTTATACTGATTTTGGGTCGCAGACTAAGGTGCAGCTAGCCATTTTTCATCGGCCGAATAACCACCGCTCAACGTCCTCAAAAACGCCTCTAGCTGACCCAATTGTTCAGCCGAAAGATTGAGCGCATTTAGCTCATTATGACCAAAGTTGCCAATCACAAGCCCCACGCCCCCTTGATTGTAATGTTCGAGGATGCTGGCAAGATCGGCAAAACCGCCTGTGTGCGTGTAGGGTGCGCCTTCCGCGACATTGCGTAGCGTTGGCGTTCTGAATGCCCCTTTTAGCTCAATTCCTGAGGTGCGGATAAAGTCTAATTCGGCACAACTGCTGCTATCGTCACTCCACTCGCTACGACAATTAAACTCATCATCGAGCACCGACTGCGCCCCGATTAAGCGCCCTTCATCAACAAAGCCAAATACGGCGGTGTTGTGAAACGCATTGTTGGTAAACAAGGGATCGTTGTGACAGTTTAGGCACTCCCCCTGATTGATAAAAACGCCAAGCCCAGCAACCTCATCCTCGTTGAACACGCGGCTGAGCGTTGGTTCGTCGTTCGCCAGCAGCGCTTGAGCATACGCATCAAAATTGGCGGGGCCGGGCATAATCAAACGTTCGTAGGCGGCAACCGCTTTGCCCATGTTGACAAAAATTTCAGTCGCGCCATCGGCCGATGTGTGATCAGGCAACGCCCCAAAAATTGACTCATACTCAGCCCGATAGGCGTCGTCCGTGGCAATAATGGCGGCGAAATCATTGCGATTGCCCTTGTGTTCAACAGGACTTTCCCACGGCTCCAACGCCTGCGCCCATTGGCTATCCTTGTGACCATCCCAGAACATCCACGGGCTGTACGCTGTGCCAACAATCGTTTGCGTTTTGCGCGGACCGTTGCCAATTGGCGTGCTGCGGCCGTCCGTAAAATTATGCTCTGCTTTGTGGCAGGTTCCGCAGGAAATGTCGCCATCGGCGCTGAACTGCGTATCGAAAAAGAGGCGCTGTCCGAACGTGGCGGCAGCTTCGTTGTCAGCATAGAGATTGGTGGGGTCAGGTGGCAGATCGGGCAGGTTGCCAATCCAGAGCGAGCAGATCGAGGCAATTTCGGCCGAATTCCACTTAGACCCCGCCTGCCCCGCCTCAAAATTAGCAGGGATACAGCTCACAGGCCCTTCAAGCGCAATGGGGTCAGGCGCAGCACAGCCGCCCAACAGGGCGACAAACAAAAGGTAAAACAGACCCAACGTGAAAACAGATTGCCATTTCATAAAGGTTGCTCGTGAATATTTTCACAAATTATAGCAAATATCGGCCACCAATCGCGTTAGTTTGCTGACTCGATCTAAGCACTTATTGAGGAACGCGATCCTGCTTGCGCCAGTTTGACACGTGCAATCATATCAAATACATGATCCACGTTAAAGGATAGGTGTTGTAACATTGCGTACATTGCAATTTCTAGACAGATAGGTCATTATTCTGACGGTTTGGACTGTTGCCAATTGCCAGTTCACCACACACTTTTTAGAAACAGAACACGGACGACGCGGATGCACACAAATCAGTGATTTAGGCTGCGTCAAAGAGGTTGACATGGAATTACAGACCATTCAGGCGCAATACGATGCGTATCAGGCACAGGGATTAGATCTAAACATGAAGCGTGGGCAGCCGTCCAGCAAAGATTTCGATTTGAGCTTGCCGATGTTGACAATTGTCGACGGCGAAGATTTTATGACGCCCAGCGGCATCGACATCCGCAACTACCCCGGCGGCGTCGCAGGTTTGCCAGAAGCACGCGAAATGTTTTCAAAGCAACTGGGCATCACGGCCAGCGAAACCATCATGGGCAACAACTCTAGCCTTGAACTGATGGCAACGATGATGCAATGGTCGTTGCTGCGCGGCGTCAAAGGTAGCAATGGCCCTTGGCTGACGCAATCACCCAAGATGATTATCACTATTCCTGGTTACGATCGGCACTTCAAGCTGATTCAGGCGCTTGGGTTTGAGTTGGTTGAGGTTGACATGACAGAAACGGGTCCAAATATGGATCAGGTGGAAGCGTTAGTTGCGGCAGATGCGAGCATCAAGGGTATTTTCTTTGTGCCAACGTACAGCAACCCGACGGGGGCGACAATTTCGGCCGAAACAGCTAACCGTCTCGCCAGCATGCCAACCGCAGCCCCCGACTTTACCATTTTTGCAGACGACGCCTACGCAGTTCACTATCTGAGCGAGCCACCCAACGCGCCAAATCTGCTCGATGCATGTAAAGCAGCAGGCAACCCCGATCGCGTTATCCTGTTTGGCAGCACGTCCAAAATCACGTTCTCAGGCGGCGGCGTCAGCTTCATGGGCATGAGCGAAACAAATGTCGTGCACTGGTCAAAGCGTTTAGGCTTACAAACAATCGGCCCGAACAAAATTGAACAATGGCGTCACGTTCGTTTTCTTGAAAAGTACCCCGGTGGAATGCATGGACTGATGCGCGACCACGCCAAATTGCTCAAGCCAAAATTTGATGCCGTTCAAAATATCCTGAGCAGTGAATTGGGCGGGACAGGCTTGGCAACTTGGACCAAACCAGAAGGTGGCTATTTTGTCAGCCTCGACACCGATCGCCCCGTCGCCAAGCGCGTCATCGCGTTAGCAGCAGAGGCAGGTGTGGCACTCACCCCAGCAGGCGCAACCTACCCCGGCGGCGTTGATCCACACAATAAAAATATTCGTTTGGCCCCCAGCCGTCCACCACTTGCCGAAGTTGCAGCGGCAATGCAGGTTGTGGCGTGCTGTGTGAAGCTAGCTTCGGCCGAATACGACGCGCAAAGCTAAGAAGATAGGAAGAATGAAGAAAGCGCATAACGTTTCTTCATTCTTCATTCAACTTTCTTTATTGCTTTTGGGTGTGTTTCATTTGAGTAAAGAGCGGTGGCTGAGCCTGTCGAAGCAAGCCTGAGCGACATGCCGCTACGACTTCGACAATCTCTGTCTACGTTATCGTCACCAACCCATTTGAAACACACCTATTGCCTTTTTCTTCATTTCCCCTCGCTTCTACCGCCTCCCTACAATCCTCCCGATCCCATTCCCAACCCACACCTCAGGTGCAAATTGGGCGCTTGATGCAGAGGCCACAAAATAGGTCACACCCGCAATGGTGGGGCGCTTCTTGCATTCCTGCCAAAAGGTGATGTACTCCTGTGCCTTTGTCGCAAAGGGTGTGCCAGATCCGTTGTTGCTTGCCTCTGTAATCCAAATGGGTATATTGGGAAAGCGGCGAATATAATCGTCGAGCGTGGCAAGGCCCTGTCTCATTGGAAAAGGTGTTGACCAATAAATGTGTACGGCCAGCGCATCGGCCGCTTCCACCGCCCAGCGACTCCCCTCAATAAAAGCCGTATGCTCCTGACGAATCCCAGGGATAAACCCACCTGGCGATAAACCTGGGTACATAAAACGATGTTCAGGAAAACGCTGGCGATACAGTTGCAGCACTTGATTCCACCACGTCGCAAAGGTCGCCCCGTCCCGCCAGTTGCGCCCGTTTTCAAAAACCATGCCTTCAAGGGTCAGATTTGGCTCATTATGTAGCTCAATAATTACTTTACGACCGCGCAACGCCCGTAGTGAACGAGCGATATCCTCAATTGTGTCATTGTAAAAACGCTGCGGGCTGATTGTCCGCACCTGACCAAATTGCCGAAATTCGAGAAACGCCCGCAGCACAAATTCGGCGTCGGGATGCTCTCTAGCAAAGCGGCGAATATGCGCCTCGCTGTGTAGCGTTGTCACCTTAATGGCAGCAGTGCGTGCGTCGCGAAACTCTTGAAATTCAGCGTTGGTGATGCCCGGATCGGCCGAAGCATGCAGACCAAACAACGCATCTGCGAATATGGGCGGCTGTGGTGGGGTGATAACGGGCGGCGTCGGGGTTGCTGAGGGGAATGGCGTTGGCCACGGCGTCGGGGGTCGCGACGGCGTTGATGTTGCAGGCCATGGGGTCACTGGCCATGGTGAAGTCGGGGTTGGCCATGGCGAAGTTGGGGTTGGCCGTATCGGGGTCGGCCATACTGGGGTTGGGGTTGCTGGCCCTGGAGGCGGCGGTTCTGGCGGCAAAACGATCGGGCGCAACACATCATCACGCACCGAAACGGGCAAGAAAAACCCGACCTCGACACCTGTGATGCTCATGCTGCCATCTTTGGGAATGAAACCAAGCGTGTTGGCGTTTGATGAGGGTGCGACGCGCATGACAACGCCGCCAGCTTTGGCGACGGCAGTTCGGCCGAAAATATTGACCCCACCCGTCGGAACCCAGCCATGCGTAACGGACGCAGGCGGCGGCTGTTCAACCTCAACTACATCTGTTTCTGGCACGCTTACGGGCGTAAAAAACCCTTGTGGCGCACCGCGCACCGTTACAACAACATCAGCATCAACAAACCCGCGTCGGAATGAATTATTGTCCGCCGCAGCAAATAGCGTCACACCGCCTGTTGTCACCGTGCCTGTTTGGTTGCTTACAATTAATCCGCCCGTCGGAACCCAACCTAAAATTGTTGGCACAACGGGCGGGATGGGCTGGGCAAATTGATTGGTTGCCACCCGCACAGGAATAAATCGACTTTCGGCACTACCCGTGACAATGACCTCACTGCCGCCCGCGATCGTATCAATGGCGTCGGCAAACGTCGGATTCGGCCACAAGCGCCCGCCTGTGGGCGTGATGACACCCACATCACCCTCAACATCGATGCTGTTGCCCCACACCCAGCCTTCAACAAATTCCGCATCTCCATTAAAAAAGAGCGGCATCAACACCTGAAACAGCGGCGGCAAATCATCACGGGCAATTAAAACGGGTGCAAAATCGCCAATGAACTCACCTGTGACAAGTAAAATGGACCCTGCTCGTGCAATACCAATCGCATCGGCGTGAATGTCAGGACGTTCGCGCAACAGCGTGCCACCGCTGGCAACCTGTGCCAAGTCGCCAACAAGCACAATACTGGGCAAATAAGCCCATGCGCTGCGCAACGGACCGCTGGGGCGCTCCCATCCGAGTAACGGTGTCAAATAGGGCAGCGGATCGACAATATCATCATCGTACCCCGGTGCAGGTTCGCCTGCCTTACGCAAAATCAGCATCAGATGTGGGAAAGTTGCCGCGCCAGTTTTCCCTGCTGTGCCGAGTTGATCCCCAGCCTGCAAGGTTGCGCCAACCCTGATGCTCACGTTTTCTAAGTGGCAGTACGTTGTGCTATATCCCGCTGAATGCTGAACGCGAACATAATTCCCATAGCTCGTATTCTGGGTGCGAATCGAAAGTATTCGTATTTCGACCACAACACCCGCCGCAACCGAGACTATCGGGCTGTTCAAAGGTGCGGCAATATCAACCCCTTCATGACCCGGGTAATCAGGCGGGGTATGTCCCTCAGGATCTTGCCCAAACGTTCGCAAGATAACTTGGCGCTCGCTGGGCCACGCATCAAATTCAAAATCGAGCATTCACGTCTCCTATCCTCACGCTACTACTTGATGATGTACACGCGCAATGATAACAGGTGTTCGATAAACAGTCCCACGCATGGACGTAAACCTACAGGGCAATTGCATTCTAAATTTTCTGACTCGCTCCTACGCTCCGCGTGGGAG
>JBMZDF010000191.1:0-10335 GCA_049614105.1 Promineifilaceae bacterium (SeqCode) | reverse complement strand
CAGGCAAATTTGTTCGCGATAAGCAAACAAGCCGTTTGATTCCAGATCAATTGCAAATCGATTGACCGATTGCAGGATCTGCAAACATTGCTCCCAACGAGCAGGGGAATCGACGTATAAGTGGGGTGGGAGCGATAGCGATAATGTCATGCAGGGAGTTATTGCCGATTTTGGCCTGAATCGGCCGAAAATACAACTAGATAAAAATCAACTAAAACGCGCATAAATTACTTAGAAACAGCAACCTAATTATTTAAGTATCATCAGAGGCTAAACGAATATCACGTACCTGTAGCTGCAAGGTACGTCGTCCACGCCATTCATTGACGCTGAGATGATAAGCCACATCAATCTTTTTAGGCATGATTGCCGCCCAAGGGGCTTGGCGAAACGCAATGCACTTGAATCCAGATGTCCCGTCAGATACTTCTAACTGCAAATGGGTTGCATCTTTGCCAACCACACGATGGGTAACAACATGCACATTGCGGCTCATGAACAGCGGGCGCTCGTTTGCCATACCAGTTGGCTCTAACGCACGCAAGCTTTCGTGGAGCGACCAGTCAATTTGAGCCAGTTCAATATCTGCATCAATGTTGAGCGAGGGTAGCAACGCTTGCCCATCGAGCGATACACGTGCCATCTCGGTCATTTGCTCAGTAAAAGCGTCAATGTTCTCGTTTTTGATTGTAAAACCTGCCGCTTGGCTATGACCGCCATGTCGTACAAGCAAATGCGCGACTTCATCCAGAGCATCGGTGATATGAAACTCAGCAATGGAGCGACAGGAGCCACGACTTTCTTCTGCCCCTTTCTCGATCACAATCGTCGGCCGATAATGTTTTTCAGCAAGGCGGCTGGCGACGAGGCCAACAACCCCTGGCTCAAATTGTTCATCTGCCGCGATGAGCATGGGCGCGTCTTCGTCGATGAGCGTTTCGGCCCGTTTCCCAAGCTCCTCAGTCAGCTTTTGACGCTGCCGATTCAGCTTCTCAAGATCATCTGCTAGCGTTTGCGCCTGTTGGCGGCTGTGTGCCGCCAGCAATTTTGCAGCGTCGTAAGCATGTGCAAGACGTCCTGCGGCATTGATGCGTGGGCCAAACATGAAGGCGATAGTTTCGGCCGAAATTTGCCCCGACTGTAGCTTCGCCTGCTGTGCCAGCGCAGCAAATCCTGGACGACGAAGCGAGTTCATGACATGCAGCCCGTCAATGACCAATCGACGATTTTCGCCCAGCAGCGGCGCTAAATCAGCCACTGTGCCAAGCGCCACTAAATCAAGCAGATTGGTCAAGTCACCTTGTACAAAGTCAGGCATCGCTTGATACAGCGCCTGTGCTAGTTTGTACGCAATGCCAACACCAGCCAACATGCGCTCTGGATAACGCGAATCTGCGCGTTTTGGATTGATCACAGCAACAGCGGGCGGCATGACGGGACCAAGACCATGATGGTCAGTAATGATTATGTCAAGGCCTAACGCATTGGCATGTTCAACTTCATGAACAGAGCGTATACCACAATCAACGCTAATTACCACGTCAGCGTTACGCTCTTGCTTCAAATAGGTCAAAGCCTCGTTGTTGAGACCATACCCTTCATCAACTCGATCTGGGATATAAGGCTGTGCATTGCGTCGCGAAACGCCTAATCCTCGCAGCGCCTCGGTCAGCAAAACGGTAGACGTGACGCCATCTGCGTCAAAATCCCCGTAGACAATAATTGTCTCGTCTTGCTCAATCGCCTGACGCAGTCGCGCAACCGCTTTATCCATGTCGGCTAGCAAAAAGGGATCATCTTCGGCAAGGTATCGGCCGTCTACAAAACTTTGAATTTGTGCAGGGGATGTCAAACCTCGATTAAAGAGGACTTGGAGCAACACAGGATGCAAATTTACAAACTGCTGCTGTACAGAAGTTGAAATAGATGGTTTTAAACGCCATCGTTTGGCTCGTATCTCTGGGGGTCGGGTCAGCATTGCGGGGCGGATAGTATCATGGATTTAATGCATAGGGTAGGCATCAAGGCGCTGATTTTTCTACCTCGCACTTTGATCGCTCGAAAAAACAGGATCTACGCTTTATTTTGCTGGCCCAATTTTCATTTGACTTGGCATATGCCGTTTGTTATCATTCGCGTACTTCGGGGCATAGCGCAGTTTGGTAGCGCGCTTCACTGGGGGTGAAGAGGTCGTCAGTTCAAATCTGGCTGCCCCGACCAAAGAATGAAAGACGCCGCATGATTTAATCGTGCGGCGTCTTTTTATGTTACACTTTTGCGGAATTTGGTCACTTGTGGAGACAGTTATGCAAAATGGCGCACGACGTATTCGGATGATTGTGACATTAATCCTGTTTGGCATAGGTATATTATTGGTTGGGTTGTCACTTTCGGCCGAATTAATCGGCCTCAACTTCACATCTGGATTTGGTGTTGTGCAAATGGCGGAGCTGGTTGCTGGGTTAACCTTTTTGACGCTCAGCGGATTTCTGCGCATCCAAACGCTACGACAGCCTGAATCGCCACGCTCGTTGCAAGCCGACATTGGGGTTCGGCTGGCGGCAACAGGGCTGGTTTTTTGCTATGTGGCTGGCTTCTCAGATATTTTGCAGATTGGAACGCACTGCACGGCCGAGATCCGTGAAACAGTCGTTGACTGTATTCCCGTTGTGGGAAACTGGCAGCTTGGGGGAATCGTGCTGGGTGTTATATCGATTGCGATTGGCATGGCGCTTTATTTCACAAGCCGTGGCACGCGCCCCGTCTCGTCTCTTGAATTTGTCATTCAAGATCCAAAACAAAAGTAAAATTTGATATTATTGAAAAGTTGAACCGTTTGTAGACAAGAGATATTGTTTTGGCAAGCTGAGGGGCTTTAAGATCAACGTTTGATCGGCCGAAACAAATATTTCATTTTAAGCTCAGGCTAACTTGAGCGTACAACAAATTCTTATGGAGGGCATATAGTAATGCAAATTCGTGATATTCGATGGTTACAAGTCGGTGCTGGGCTGTTATTGGGATGTGCGCTGACGCTAATCTACGTGACATTATCAAATCAGGTGCGTCCTGCACCAATCCAAATTTTACCCGCACCAACTGCAACCTCACTTTTGCCAACGACAACACCCACACCTTACTCAATTTATGTGAACGGCGAGGTACACCAACCTGGTGTGTACGTCATCCCGCACACGGGGCGCGTGCAAGATGTGGTGCAGGCCGCAGGTGGGTTTACCGATGTGGCGTGGAGCGATGCTGTTAATTTAGCTTTGCCATTGAGTGATGGGCTGCAAATTTTTGTGCCGAGTGTTGAGGATGTGGGAAGTAGTTCAGGTGAGGTGCTTTTGCAGAGGGTTGTGGGTTCGGCCGAAGCCAACAATGCAAATACAGCCACCATAAATACCTCCAACGCCATCGATGCAAACGGCATCGTCGACATCAACCGCGCCAGCCGCGCCGAACTAGAGACATTGCCCGGCATTGGTGAATCAACCGCCCAAAAGATTGTGACCTACCGTGAAGATAATGGCCCATTCGCTGCAATTGATGAAATTATGAACGTTTCAGGCGTCGGAGAAGGCAAGTTTAACCAGATGAAAGACCTAATTCGTACAGGTCAATAACCAATTTGGGATTTGCTCAAATTTAGCATTGACAAATATGATTTCAGTGGCTATCATTCTGCTCGCTCTGATTATTGGGGACGTGGTGCAGCGGTTAGCACGCCGGCCTGTCAAGCCGGAGGTCGCGGGTTCAAATCCCGTCGTTCTCGTCATATTTTTAGAAAAACTCCAGATTATTTCTGGAGTTTTTGTTTACAGATCTAACTCGAAATTGATTAACATGGCAAAAAGATCCGTTTGTTCTTTTTCCAAACTACTGTTACAACTCAGATTAAGTAGATCGCAAGAAAAATTTAGTCTAATCGTGGACATGCAAAAGCACAAAGAGCATAGACAAGCCAGAAGTAGTCTCCTCTCAAAGTTCAAAAACTTAGTGTTTTCAGCACCTCTATGATTTAAATTCTTTTTAAACCTCAGAGGTTTTCATCAATGATTAATTGTGATCTACTTGACTGAGATCAGAGTTAAATTAATAGCATAAGATGTTATGGCTTACTATCATTATTCAGCATACCAACTTGCCTTTTATTCAGAACTGCTTGTTCCAGAATTTTCACCATTATTAAATCCATCCTCCCAATCCCCTGATGTCATCATCCGTTATGGAGAGATTCCTGTAAAGTTAGAGAATCCGATTGGGGAAGGGGTTTTATTTCAGGTCACTCACAACCAATGTCTAATAGAATTAGACGATGTTGCTCGATATCTTGTCCAAAATGGGGATGAAATCATTATCGAAGTGCAGCCGGGAGCAATTGAAAGCGATATACGACTTTTTCTGCTTGGGCCATGTATGGGCGCATTGTTGCATCAACGCGGCATTCTTGCGTTTCATGCCGCAACAATTTCAACTCAGCACGGGGCCGTTCTGTTTACGGGGCCATCAGGGGTCGGTAAAAGCACGATGCTGAACACATTTCTCAAACGCGGCTATCGTATGGTCGCAGATGATGTGACAGGTGTTGTGTTGGATGAGGATGGGAAGCCAATTGTTTTACCTGGGTTTCCACGCACAAAGCTGTGGGCAGATGCTGCCGAGGCGTTAGGCAAAAGCACGACAGACCTAATGCCAACGCGTCCAGGCCTACAAAAATTCGAGATACATGTCCCGTCGCAGTTTGAATCAAACAGCGTGCCGCTGCATCGTATCTATCGTATTATTAATAATAGCCGCAATGAATTAACGCTCACGCCAATGCAGTCGATTCACAATTTTCGTAATGTCATTTTTAATACCTATCGTGAACAGTTTCTTGATGGATTGGCAATGCGACCTCATCATTTCAAGCTAGTGACAGCTGTTGCTCGGCATGTGGCAATGCGTAAACTATCGCAACCGTTCTATGCGTATCGACTTGAGGAAGCCGCCGATCTAATTGAGAAGGATTTCCAAGCGTAATGGGAAATATTTATTGGCTTGCTTCGTATCCTAAATCGGGCAACACGTGGATGCGTATCTTGCTTGCAAACTATCTGTGGGCGAAAGATAAACCGCTTGATATTAATCAGGCTATTGGTGGTTGGATCGCCAGTGATCGGCAGGCGTTTGACAACCATGTTGGGATTGAGGCGAGTGATTTGTTGCCACACGAAATTGAACGCTATCGGCCGCGCGTCTATGATTTCATTTCAGCAAAAGTAAAGGAACCGCTTTTTCTAAAAATCCACGATGCATTCACATACAGTACTCAAGGCCACCCTGTCATCTCAAAAGCTGCAACTGGCGGGGTAATTTATCTGATGCGCAACCCGCTTGATGTTGCGGTTTCATTTGCACATCATAGCCGTACAAGCGTTAAACGAATAACTGAGGTGATGGGTGACCCAACATTCACATTTCTTAATAATCCAAGTGCCATTTCCGTACAACTGCCGCAACGGTTATTAACATGGAGCGGGCATGTAAACAGTTGGGTGACAGAATCTGGGCTTCGTGTGCTGGTTGTTCGTTATGAAGATATGAAAGTCGATCCCATTGCTAATTTTACGCGTGTCATTAATTTTTGTGGGTTTGATGCTGACCCCGCGCGGGTCGAGATGGCGGTTGAGTTTGCCCGTTTTGAGCGTTTGCAAGCACATGAGGCAGAACATGGCTTTGTTGAGAAAGTGTCAGCAACCGCTACGTTTTTCCGTCGTGGGGTAACGGGGGGATGGCGAGATGAATTAACCCCCGACTTAGTTGATAGGATTGTTACTGAGCATCGTTCGGTCATGCAGCATCACGGTTATCTAACGGCAGATGGCGAGTTAGTGTACTGATAGCACGACATAACGCGCTTTGCTGTTTTCATCAAATATGTTTATTGGGCTTGTAGATTTTGATCACCTACCTTCAAATAGTGACTTGCTGACAAAGCTAGTGACGCCATTAAAAAGTACAGCAATTGCACACTGGTCAGATGACCATATTGTCGCTGCACAAGTTGCCTCCCCCTTTGCTAAAACTGCACCTCCTGCCCCTGTGAGCCACCCGTCAGGGTGTATGCTGGTTGGGGATGTTCGCCTTGATAATCGCGAACAATTGCTGGCTGAGTTGCGGCTTACATCGGCCGAAGCGAAGCAGATCGACGATCGTGAACTTGTGCTGTATGCCTATCATAAGTGGGGTCAACGTTGCCCAGATAAGCTGTATGGAGACTTTGCCTTTGCGATCTGGGATGCAAATCAAAAACATCTTTTTGCCGCACGTGACGCGGTTGGTGTTCAGCCATTTTATTACACGATTGAGGGCACTCGCATTGTATTCTCTCCATATCAGGGTGCTGTACGTGCTGCGTTATCGGCCGAAACGGTAAATTGGCAATGGGTTGCTGACCACCTGTTTTCCTATTCCGTTGGGATGTTGAAAACAACAGAGGCAACGGTTTTTGCCAAGCTTCAGCGACTGTTGCCTGGTCATGCTCTGTTGATGACCCCAGAACGCAAGCAGATCTGGGCATGGTGGCAGCCGCACGACGTTCCTTCTGTTCAATTAGGCTCACAGCTAGCCTATGCACAAACCTTGCGCGAACTGCTTGAACAGGCGGTTGCGACGCGCCTGCCGTCAGAGGGGCAGGTGGGGGCACATTTAAGCGGTGGACTTGGTTCCTCGGCCGTCACAGTGCTGGCCGCACGTCAGCTACAAACTCAGGGTCGAAAGCTCCCTGTGTATTTTTGGGGAGACGCTGCAACCAACAATCAATATTTGCCAGATGATGAACGCAAATTGGTTAAACTTGTCTGTGAACAAGAAGCGTTAACCTGTCATTATATATCGCCGACTGTCCATGATTTAGCTGATTGGCGTCTGCGCACGCTAGGTGGCCCCCCGATGGGCAGCTCCGTGCGCGAACGGTTGGTGCAGGATGCTGCACGGGCCTCAAACGTCTCTGTGCTGTTGGCGGGGCTTTCACGCAACCCATACATATCTGGTGAGAATTTACCGCCTGAAACCAAGCAACAAACGTATTCAGAGCGCCTGCGACAGAGCGCGAAACGCTACCGTCGTAAGAGCCGATCTGTGGGCAAACGCATATATGGCAAATTGGCTCAGACATTTGCGCCCTCATCAAATGCAACGCCGCATGGTCAGCAACAGGTTCGGCGGCAACATCAGAATGAACTTGTATGGCATCCAGACATTGTGGCGCGTTTGCCAGCGTTGCAAAGACATTCGTTGGCGACAGCTATTGAGCCTCAACACCTGTTGGACTGTCTTCAAGGGGGCATATTTACACAAAACTTGGAATCGTGGGCGATTGGAGGATGGGAAAACGGGATTCAATATCGTTATCCATTATTAGATCGACGTGTGTTGGAATTTAATCTTGGCGTGCCGCCTGAAATGCGGGTTCAAGATGGATATCCATATTCACTGATTCGTTATGCTTTGACTGATTGTTTGCCTGAGCCGATTTGTTGGCGGCGTAGTTCATTGGAGCCTGCGGTTCACCAGAATCGTCAACAGCTTAATGCGGCATTCGGCGATTTAATTATGCGGCCTCATTTGGAAAAATTGTTAGCTGAGTCATCGCATTTGCGCGTTTTGAATCGAGAGGCTGTTGAAGCGGCTTTGGAGCGTGTTCGCCAACAGCCGAATATTAATAGTTTGCCGGGCCAACGATGGTGGTTTTCTTTTTTGAATCCATACAAACTTGAGAGCTTGCTTATGGAAGCATCAACTGAGACGCGGGCATGAGCTTTATTTTCGGCCGATTTCACCCCTACAATAATCCAATCGAATCAGACACACCGCTCCCCTCTGTCAAAGGCCGCCACTGGCGATCTGGCCCCGTTGCGTTTGGATACTATCCTGCTGTCGCTTCTGACTCAAATGAATATCCGCTCCATCACGCCAATAGCGGTCTAACAATCACCGCGAGCGTACGTCTTGATAATCGCGCCGATCTCTTACAGAAATTGGCCGTCGCGCCTAATTCGGGCAGTCAAATATCAGATGGTCAACTAATATTGCACGCATATCAAAAATGGGGTGCGGAATGTCCGCGTTATCTGCTGGGTGATTTTGCTTTTGCGATTTGGGATGCAAAACAACAGCAGGTGTTTGCCGCACGTGACTTTATTGGCGTACGACCCTTTTATTATGCTTCCTCGCGTGAATCGTTTCAGTTCGCATCATCGGCTGGGGCATTGTTACAAACACCTTCTATTTCGTCCGAGGTTGATCTACCCTATCTCGCGGCCTTTTTTCGCCACGGGCAAAACTACCCACATCCATCCCGCACCCTCTATTCCGCGATTCGCAAATTAGCACCTGGGCACGCGATGCTGATTGGTCATAATCGTGAGCATACATGGCGCTATTGGCATCCTGACGCGCTGTCTGTCACACATTATCGAGATGAATCATCCTATGTTGAACAGTTGCAAGATCTCCTAAACGATGCTGTTCGTGTGCGGATACCGCATACGGGTGCTGTGGGGGCACATCTCAGCGGTGGTCTCGATTGTTCAAGCGTGGCGGTTCTTGCAAGTCGTATTGTTCGTGCGCAAGATCGCCCGTTTTATGGCTACTGTTGGTCGCCACCGATCACATCTGATAATCGCAGGGTAGAACAAGATGAACGTGACTATGTAGAGCAAATTGGGGCGGCCGAACAGATCCCCACTGTTTATTCAAAAGCTTCTATAAATGCGATGGTGGCACTATGGTTGCGCCATTTTGTCATGGGGCACGATAGTGAATTTGTACTGGAGCAGCCTATTCGTCAACATGCTGTTGCCCAAAATGTCACAACAATTTTGTCTGGTTGGGGTGGGGATGAGTTTATTACGTTTAATGGCCGGGGCCATTTTGCCAACCTATTTCGTAAAGGGCGCTGGCTTAAACTGGCGCGTGAGCTTACCGACCAGCGTAACACGCATGGTCGATCAATCAAACGAGCATTGGTTCGACAAACAATTGCGTTGAATGTCCCAAATCGCTTGTATAAGCTAGGAATTAGCCCTACACTTTTTAATGTTTGGCAACCTCAACCGTTGCCCTCGCTGTTTATCCCCACTTTTTTGGAGCAGTTTCAGAGAACAACGCCGCTGCCTGATAAACGGCAAGATTTGTTGGTGACGACAGGGGTGCGTGCAACACAACTTAATCTTTTGTCCCATGGACATCTAACGCGGCGGATGGAGGGTTGGGCAGCGGTAGGCTTACGAGACGGCTTTACCTATTCATATCCGATGCTTGATCAGCGTTTGGTTGAGTTTGCCCTTCGTTTGCCGCCTGAAATGTTTTTCAAGCAAAGCTGGACACGTTATTTGTTCCGCAAAGCGGTGGACAACACGATCTTGCCTAGCAACATCGCATGGCGCAAGTCGAAGCGTGATCCTGTGCTTAATATGGAGCGAGAGCGTATTCATGATGGTGCAAGAAGGGTGGTGCGGTCACTGATGATGCGTTTGTTTGAGCAAACCACAACATGCAATGTGCTGGACTTACCTACCGCGCGTCGAGTGACAAGCGCTGTACTACAGGGCAAACCAGGTGCACATAGGGGTATTCTTGCATCGGTGCAGGTCGAGCAGTTGTTTAATCAAGCATTCTCAGACAATGTGCAAAATCGTCTAAAAGCGCTCAGAAGAGATGAACTGTCTTTTTAGAATGAGATTTTAATTAATGTCGCAGACTCAAATAAGTGCAGCCAAGGCTTTTCAGATCAGCATAAGGCCTTATGGAACACAGAATTATAATTAGATTGTCAATTGTGTTTAAGTTAATTATGAAAATGCTAAAGAGATAAACAGAACAGCTTTCCTAAGAGATTTTTGGTTGATGGGTGAATTTTCCACATTTCTGCGTTCTTATAGTTAGATACCTCTGGTCAACAGTTTAGTTAGATAAGATAGTATCCAAAAACAGATTGATATTTTGTGACTAAACTCTTCTATAGGGGAGCAGGTTTGCATCAAAGTATGGAGATTGTAACTGCTGTATTCATTCTTAAACAACTGTACCAAATGCAATGATTCTTACAATTATTCTATGGTTAGGGGCTGGCAAGATACATACTATGCGACTACAATATGTCTCTAAACAGGCTTGTAACCTCAGCAAGTTAATCCATTATTACAATCTTATAAGTTGTGAGATACTTAAGCAGTAATTTTTGTATATCATAGCTGTAGTTTTCTGATTGTGCGCCAGAAGTATGATTAGGAAATAAAATCGTGAGAATGCCCATCACTGTTCCATGGGTATCAGTTGTCATATGTC
>JBMZDF010000190.1:0-10419 GCA_049614105.1 Promineifilaceae bacterium (SeqCode) | reverse complement strand
CCGTGCTGCCGCTTGAAGAACAAGCCGTTTCACCCGACGCTGATGTATCTGGTTCAGTTCAAACGCTTGCGCTGAACGGTGCAAACGTCATTTATGCACAAAACTTGTCATTCGGTTCAGCACAAGTTATCGGCACGATCCGCGCCCTTGGTCTCTGGGACTCATTCGTTGTGGGTGGTGTTAACTGGACATTCAATACAGATGTCTTGGCGATTCTTGGTGAAAACGTTGCAATTGCCGACGGTTACTACGGCATGATGCCCTACGCATGGTGGAGTGACAGCGACATCGAAGGCGTTCAACTGGCCGAAGAACTGCTCGCCGCTGGCGGACATGGGCCATCAGCCCGTGCAACCACCTACTTGACAACGCTAGACAGCTTTCTGATTGCCAAGAAAGTTCTGATCAGTGTCATCAACGAACACGGCCCCGAAGGCATCACGGGTGAAAACGTGAAGCTGATGATGGAGGCTATGGGTGAAATCACAGGGCAAGGCATCCTTCACCTAGACGCAGCAGGCGGAAGCCGTGCTAGCCATAAATCACAAATCCGTCAGTGGAAATGGAACGGCGAAAGCATGGATTACACCATCGCTCAAGATTGGACGCCACTGCCTGACACACGTCCGTAAATTAAGTAAGTTGAACGTGCAAAGTGGAAAGTGACAAGATCGCTTTCCACTTTTAACTCGACACTTTTCACTCAAGATCACATGCTCAAAGTCAATAATATCGAAGTTGTTTATAGCGATGTCATCCTTGTATTGCGCGGCGTTTCGCTGGAAGTGGGAGACGGTGAAATCGTTTCGCTTTTAGGCGCGAACGGCGCGGGCAAATCAACGACGCTGAAATCAATCTCAGGGTTGCTTCACTCGCAAGAGGGCGCGGTTACACGCGGCAGCATTGAGTTTGATGGGGTTCGCATCGACCAGCTCGATCCAGATGAGATCGTGCGGATGGGGATTGTTCAGGTTCTTGAGGGACGCCCCCTTTTTGGGCATTTGACCGTTGAAGAAAACCTGCGAACAGGCGCTCTGTTTCGTGGTGCGTCTAGTGCGCAAATCAAGAGCGATTTAGATGAGGTGTATCACTTCTTCCCCCGTCTGCTCGAATTTCGCAATCGAACCAGCGGCTACCTCTCTGGTGGTGAGCAGCAAATGGTTGTGATTGGTCGTGCGCTGATGGCAAAGCCCAAGCTGATGCTGTTGGATGAGCCATCGCTCGGCCTTGCGCCGCTTTTGGTGCGCGACATCTTTGACATTATCAAGCAGGTGAACGAAGAAACTGGCGTTTCAATGTTGATCGTTGAGCAAAATGCCAACATTGCGCTGAAAACATCTAAACAAGCGTATGTGATGGAAAATGGCCGCATCGTTCTTGACGGGACCTCTGAACAGCTTCAAAAGAACGCGGATATTAAAGAATTTTATCTAGGCATCGGATCGAGCGGCGAGCGCAAAAGCTATCGTGAGATTAAGCATTATAAACGGCGCAAGCGGTGGATCGGGTAGACGCGAAAGATGAGAGAAGCGAATAGTTCTGTGTTTTGTCCGTTTGTTGGCTAACGAGTTGTTAGCTAAATAAGATGATATGTGTAGAATCCGATTTCGGCCGAAATCGGATTTTTGTTAGACCCTCTCAAAACAACATCAACAATTCTTTATCGATAGAAGCGCCGTCAGACGCTAAAAGACCCATAAGGACGCAAACATGACCCTTGACCAACTCGTTCAAAATCAAATTAAACACGCTTATGAAAACACAAGCGCAACCAAAGCGCGTCTTGATGCGGCAGGCTTAACCCCAGACGACATTCAAAGCGTTGCAGACCTGCAAAAATTAACAATAATGCCCAAAGACGAAGTGGTGCAGATGCAAGCGGCAAACCCACCTTTCGGCGGATTGCTTGCCGTGCCGATGTCTTCCGTCAGCCACATTTTCTTTTCACCTGGCCCACTTTATGAACCAGACGTGGAAGGCAATCTGGACGACCGCGACGTTTGGGGCGGTGGCTTGACAGATGCAGGGTTCGGACCTGGTGACGTTGTGTTAAACACCCTATCCTATCATCTTGTGCCAGCAGGGCTGATGGTTGACAAGGCGCTTGTACGGGCGGGCTGCACCGTTGTGCCCGGCGGCGTCGGCAATAGCGACCTACAGTTAAAAATGATGCTCGATTTGGGCGTGACGGCGTATGCTGGCACACCTAGCTTTTTGGCAATCTTGTTGGAGAAAGCGGAAGCGATGGGGGTCAACGTCAAAGAGGATATGAAGCTGGAGAAGGCGTTTGTTTCGGCCGAACCGCTCCCCAAATCATTGCGCGACAAATTAGTTGACCACTATGGATTACAGGTCACAAACGGCTATGGCACGGCCGAACTCGGCATGATTGCGATGGACTCCGACGGCAATATGGCAATGAAAATGGCCCCCTCCCCCGTGATCGAAGTCGTGGACACCGAAACGGGCAAACACGTGGGCAATGGTGAAGCCGGCGAGGTCGTTGTCACCAATTTCAACCACGCCTATCCACTGATTCGCTTTGGCACGGGCGACATGGCAATTTATGGCGACCCTAATCCGGGCAGCAGCAAGCAGGAAGAACGCACCGTGACGCTGGTTGGGCGTTCGGGCGATGCGGTCAAAGTGCGCGGCATGTTTGTGCATCCCAATCAATTACGCTTTGTCGCCAGCCAAGTTCTCAAATTTACGGGGATTCAGGGTGTGATTACGCGGCCTGAGAATCGTGATTACTTTGTTGTGAAGGTCGCTTCGGCCGAAACAGAAAAAGGGGACATTCTCAAAGGCGCACTCCAACAAATCACCCGCGTCAAAATTGACGAGATCCAATTTGTGGACGCCATCGGCGAGGATGAGCGCGGCATGGTTGACAACCGTAGCTGGGATTAGGTGTGCCACAAAAAGTTTCGATCAATAAACCTCAGAGGTTTGTTGTCATCTCCTCAAGTCTGCGCACAAAAACCTCTGAGGTTTTCGTCAATGACTACTTGTGATCTACTTAATAAGAATGAATCGTCAGACGGTATTCGGTGTTCAGCAAGGAAGCTAACCGCCGAATACCGAGTACCTGTATGAATGCTGTCAAGCTAATTGTTATCGGGGATCCGCATATTGGGGAGAATTCGGCCGAAAATCGCGGCGTCAGCACGGCGGCGCACCTAACACAGGCGATTGAACATATCAATCAGCATCACTCAGATGCGGCGCTGTGTTTGTTTCTGGGGGATTTGGTGCATAATGGCGATTCGGCCGAATACACCCATTTCAAAGCACACCTTGAGGCACTCACCGTTCCACACGCCCTCATGATTGGCAACCACGACAACCGCGCCAATTTCCTCAACGCATTTCCCAACACACGACAAGATCGGAGCGGTTTTATCCAGTTCGCTATCGACATTGGTGACCAGTATCGCCTAATCGCACTTGACTCCCTCAACGCCCCACCCTACAGCTCGTTGCGTCACATCGGCAAATTATGTGAGCAGCGGCTTGCCTTTCTTGCAACGAGTTTGCAAGAGGCAGGCGACCGCCAAATTATAGTTGCGATGCATCATCAACCGTTTCGGACGGGTCTACCCGGCATGGATGCAATTCGATTGTGGAATGGGGAGGAATATTTGGCGCTGCTCAAACAGCATCCAAAGGTTGCGATGCTGCTCATGGGCCACAATCATCGTCTGATTTCGGGCATCTCGCATGGGTTTCCGTTCACCTGTTTCAAAAGCATGAGTATGCAAACACCGCTTGATTTTGATGCGCTCGACCCAACGGGCGGAATCGCTGAGCCACCGAGCTACGGCGTGCTGCTGCTCACAGAAAACGGTATTTTGGTCCATCAAGCCGAATTTACAACAACGGCTCCAAGGCAATCAGGCTGGGACGCTGTTGCGCCTGAGACAAAAGCTGGCTGGCAAACCCTCGTCAACGCCATGCTGCCCGAACGCGCCATCTAACTCACAGTTTGGGTTGTGCGAGAGGATAGTAGCGTAGCAGGGCAAGTACGTTGCAGGCGGCGGTTGCCAACAAAACGGTTGTGTACGCTTGCGGCGGATACGCACCGCTTGCGCTGACGGCAAACGTCCCAATGATGATGCCAATTAGCCACTGGATTAGAAATGTGCCTGCAAAGCCAAACAGGTTAATCGCTGTAATCGCCTGCCCCGTGATCGCGTCGGGGAACAAGCGGCGGACGTGTGCCAACACCAAAACATTAAACGCGCCTGCAAAGCCAAACAAGAAAAACAAGATTCGGACGACGGACAGCGGCGGACGCAGGGCAAGACCAATCTGGACAGCAATAAAAACAACGGTTGCAGACATCACAACCCACGTAATGTCAAATTGATCGGCCAGCCAACCAGAGCTAACAAACCCAATCGTTGCGCCAATTGCGATAAACAACAGCAGATTGCCCCCTTCAATTTGGTTCAATCCATGAATATCAAACAAATAAGGGCCAGCCCACAGCCCTTGGAACGCCAGCCCCGTCCCCGACACAAACAGCGCAACGGGGGCGATGCGCCAGAAACGCGCATCGCGCAGAACCTGACCCACACCGCCTTCCCTTTTCTCTGGTTTCGGCCATGTTTTGTCTGGTGGCGTGTTTCGGCCGAAAACAATAATCACCACAGCCACAACAAATGTCGCAACCCCCATTCCCACAAACACGGAACGCCAGCCAACCTGTTCATTGAGCCATGCTAACGGCGTGGCAGCAAAAAATGCGCCTGATGAGCCGATCCCAACCAATAACCCTGACATCGTTGCAAAGCGTTTCGGCGGATACCACTGGCTGAGCGCCTTTAATGACCCCATCAAGATTCCCGCCATGCCGATCCCAATTAGCCCCCGTCCGATTGTCAAAATCATGCGTGAGGGTGAGGCGGCAAAAGTGAAGCTCCCGACCACACCAACCAACATCAGCCCCGGCGTTACCCAGCGCGGCCCCCAGCGATCAAGGCCAATGCCGAGCGGGATTTGGGCGGCGGCGAAGGTGGCGAAGAAAACGCTGGTCATTAGGCCAAGTTGTGCGGGGGTGAGGTTGAGATCGGTTGACAAATCGGCCGAAATCACCGCATTCGCCAGTCGGTAAAAATACGACAGAAAGTAAGCACAGGTGAAGATGATAAAAATAAGCGGGCGTCGTTGCATAGCGTCTCACAGGTTTAACGGTTCGGTCGCCAGTGTATAGGGCTTGTTTCAAATGAACGACACGATCGCCGTCCGACCGTGATAGGTCATTGCGTCTACACTATTTTCAACGCCTGTTCAAACTCCGCCAAAATATCAGCAATGTCTTCGCACCCAACTGAAACGCGGATGAGGTCGCCGTTTTTCGGTTTAGGATAAACCAGCGTAAACAAGTCGCCCAGACTGACACCGATGTCAAAGTTTTCAACTGCGTTGACAAAACGGTACATGCCTTCACGACCGCCGACCACTTTGATCGCCATCATGCCGCCGCAGCCGTCGGGGAGCAACTGAGAGGCAAGCGCGTGTTCTGGGTGACTTTCAAGTCCGGGATAACGAACCCATTCGATTTTTTCGTGTGCATCTAAATAGGTTGCGAGCGCCTGTGCGTTGGCGGAATGCTGGCGCATACGCAGCGGCAACGTTCGCACACCGCGCATCACAAGCCATGAGTTGAGCGGGCTGGGGCATTGTCCAAAAGAGTCAAGTTTCATTCGTGCGCGTAACATATCGGCCGATGAGCCAGCCATTGCACCCGCCACCGTGTCCCCGTGACCGCTAATATATTTGGTTGCCGAATGCACCACCAAATCAGCGCCAAACTCGGTTGGGCGCAGCAAATAAGGGCTGAGGAACGTATTGTCAACCACAAATTTGAGGGCGTGCTGATCGCAAAAGGCACGCAGCCCAGCCAGATCGGCAAGGCGGCAACCTGGGTTGGTGAGCGATTCAACAAAGAGTGCTTTTGTATTCGGCCGAACGGCCGCCTCCACACTCACCATATCACGCACGTCAACAAAGCTGACTTCGATCCCCATCGCGGGGCAATCTTGTGTGAAGAAGATGCGGCTGACGACAAATAGGTCTTCGTCAACAAGGATGTGATCGCCGTTTTCGGCCGAAATCATCACCGCAATCGTCACCGCCGCCATCCCCGAAGAGGTCGCCAGCGCCGCCTCAGTGCCGTCTAGACTCGCCAGTTTCGCTTCGAGCGCCGCCGTGGTCGGATTGCCAGAGCGCGAGTAGAAAAAGTTGTCGAACGGTTTTTCGATAGCGGCCGATAAAGATTCACCCGTGTCGAATGAAAATGTTGCCGTCTGATAAATCGGCGTATTGTGCGCCCCTGTCGCTGGATCACGTCCTTCGCCAGCATGAATCGCCCTTGTTGCAAAGCCTTGGTCACTCATTGTGTGCTCCTCATTTCTTCATCCAAAGTTCTTTATTCGTTATCGGATGTGATACTATCCCATTTGAAAAGGTCGTGCGAACAAGCCCCAAAATCTGTCGCGCAACCGTGGAGATAAAACCATGACGACTACCCCAACTCAAACGCTGACCTCTGGTGAAGCCTATATCAACAGCCTGCGCGGGCGCGATCTCACCCTTTACCTATTTGGCGAACTCGTTGCCGAACCAGTTGACCATCCAATGATTCGCCCGTCGATCAATGCGGTCGCTGCCACCTATGATTTAGCCAACGAGCATCCCGAACTTGCGACCGCCGTTTCCCCCTTCACAGGGGAACGCATCAATCGTTTCCTGCACATTGCACGTACGGCGGATGAGTTGGTGATGCAGAACAAAATGCAGCGGCGGCTTGGGCAACTGACAGGCACATGTTTTCAGCGATGCGTTGGGATGGATGCGCTCAACGCTCTCTACTCGACCACCTTTGAGGTTGACCAAAAACATGGCACAGGCTACCAAAAACGACTGACCGCATTTCTGACCAAGATGCAACGGCACAACTACGTGATCGGTGGTGCAATGACCGATGTAAAAGGGGATCGTAGTCTCCCACCGCACAAACAGGCCGACCCAGATCTATTTGTCCACGTCACGCGCCGCACGGCGGAGGGCGTTTACATTTCAGGCGCAAAAGCACACCAGACAGGCTGCATCAACTCGCACTACATGATTGTGATGCCCACCATGCGGCTCGGCGAAAACGATCGTGATTGGGCAATTATTGGCGCAATCCCTGTGGATGCACCTGGCATCACCTATATTTATGGGCGTCAATCCTGCGATACGCGCAGCATGGAGGCGGGTAACATCGATGTCGGGAACGCCAATTTTGGTGGGCAGGAGGCGATGGTTATCTTGGACGACGTGTTTATTCCAACCGATCAAATTTTTATGGACGGCGAATATGAGTTTGCGGCGATGTTGGTCGAGCGTTTCACCTGCTACCATCGGCGCAGTTATGTGTGCAAAACGGGGGTTGGCGACGTGTTGATTGGAGCGGCGGCTACGATTGCCGAGTACAACGGCACAGAACGCGCATCGCATATCAAGGACAAACTGGTGGAGATGACGCACCTGAACGAGACGATTTATGGGTTGGGCATTGCGGCCAGCTATCAGGCGGAAACGCTGCCTGCTGGAACGGTGCAGCCAGATGGAATGCTGGCAAATGTCTGTAAGCATCATGTGACCAAGATGCCGTATGAAATCGGCCGAATCGCACAAGACCTAGCGGGTGGGCTCGTGGCAACGATGCCGTCTGAGCAAGATTATCGCCATGAAAAAATCGGCCCCCTGCTCGAAAAATATCTGCGCGGGCGAGCCGATGTCCCGACTGAACACCGTATTCGCATCCTGCGCCTGATCGAAAATATGACCTTGGGGCGCAACGCGGTTGGCTACCTCACCGAATCGATGCACGGCGCAGGCTCGCCACAGGCGCAGCGTGTCCAAATTCGTCGCCAAATGCAGATTGAGCTTCGTAAAGAGCTTGCCAAAATTTTAGCGGGGGTTGAGAGTCGCGAGAGCCTTGTTGAGGAGTTTGTCGACTACTTCGGCCGCGTATTCGCTCCGACCAAATCCTAGCCAAAATAAAAGCCTCGATGGTCTGCGGGCGCAGTCGCATCGAGGCTAGGGAGTAGGGTAGAAGGGAAATAAGAAAGGTTAGGGCGCTAGCGTCAGTAAGTTGGCGTCATGGTTGTGAGATACCTCATCGGCCGAAAGGGCGCGGTTATAAATTGCAACCAAATGATAGTCGCCGAGCCACGCCTTGCTGCCGTCCATTTCGCCAGCCAAAGCAAACTGCATGTCATCACGCCAAAAAGTGAGCGTGCCGCGAACCGTGTCGCTCGTCATCAGTTCACCGTTTCTGTAAATATTCACGTTGCCCAATGCATCACGTGTGTAAACGATGTGAACACGCTCGGCCGTGTTGAAAGCGGCGCTGCTGCGGACGCTACTCGTTCCGTTATCGCTTGTTTCCGTTGTGCGTAGGCGGACATCGACTTTGCGTCCTGCTTGGCTTAATGTGAAGCTGCGGTTCCTTTTATCGGCCGATAACGTGACGATTCGGGCGGGACCACTCATAACACCGTCCTGTGGAGTGATCCACGCCTCGATCGTCAGCTCACCGCTCTCGCGGGATGCGTCTGTCAGTTTAGTTGCTGCGTTAGCAGACCTAACTATCGTCTCGGTTGCAACCGAGAGACCCCCATCAGGTAACCAGTTGACAGCGTTCTCATCCGCGATTATTAAGTCGAGCGGTTCCCCTATACCTGATACATCAGGCACAGTATCGCCGGAACTAGCGTTGAAATCATAAAGAGCTTGCAAATTTTGTTCAACACGTTGCGCTGCCTGTTCTGGCAGGTCAACCTCGCCAAACTGTCGCACAACAGGCCCCAGAGCAATGCCTGACCCTGCATCAAAGTTATCATTCACTGCATCTGCATCAAATGCATGGTCATAAACAGCAACGAGGTGGTAGATACCAAGCCAGTTTTTACCACCGTTTAGCTCACTCCCTAAAACAAGCTGATAGGTATCCCAAGCGCTTGTGGAGCCTGTTCGCACGTTGCTGCTAGCAAGTTGGCCATTGATAAAAATCGTTTCGTAGCCTGTGATGTCGCGACTATAAACAACATGGTTGAGGCCTGACAAGAAAATATTGTCTGACTTCAAGTTCGGTTTGCCAGCGTTATTTGTATCGGTTGTTCGGAAACGTGCCGCGATGCGCTTGCTGATTTGCCCAATCATCACATTGGCATGTCGACCACCTTCAGACATCGTCACGATGCGTGCCGGGCCGCGTTGGCGATACGTGCCAGGAACAACCCACGCTTCGATTGTAATTTCTTCGCTGGCCTGTGTCGCGTTGATAATTTTTTGTGCGGGATCGGCCGAATTCAGCATCGTCGCTTCGACCAAGGCCAAACCACCTTCTGGCATCCACATCGTCGCGCTTGTATCGTCAATCGTTAAGTCTAACGGTGCGCCCACGCCTGAAACATCAAAAACTGTCTCGCCATTACCTTCACGGAAGGTGTAGAGCGCCTGCAATCCCGACTCGTTGCGCCCAGTGAATGCCGCTTCAACCACAGCACGATAGGCATCAATCCGCTGATGGGATGATTGCTCATCATCGCCAATCACCGTTGCGGTCTGCGTGATGAGATCGCGAACACAGCCGTCATCACATTCTCCAACGGCCGACATCAAGGCAGCTAGCCCCGCAACAAACGGAGTCGCCATCGAGTTACCTGTCCAATAACGGTACTCATCCCCAGGGAAAGCAGACAAAATCGACTCCCCAGGCGCATAAATTGCTTCGACACCCTCTGCAAACAAGGCAAAGTCGAGAATCATATCTTCTGTGTCAGACGCGCCAACCGCAATCGTGGCGTCATAACTTGCAGGGAACCCTAAGTTGTTCACCCCACCAGCCACAACAACAAGAACGCCATTCTCTTCAGCATAATCTATCGCCATCTGCAAAAATGGAGACGCCTCAGCACCACTGCCGCTGATGTTAATCACATCAGCACCTTGATCGACCGCATAAACAATACCTTCAATCAGATCAGTATATGTCCCTTGCCCATCAGAATTAAAGATACGAACGGGCAAAATCTGTGCATGTGGTGCAACAATCGAGACAATACCAGCAACATGTGTTCCATGGCCTGCTGCCTCATCTACGTCACCATCACCATCTTCATCAACCCCTTCCATTTCGTCATTGGCGTCATTGTCTTCATCAACAAAGTCATACCCTTCCAAAACACGTCCATCAAAGAAAGGATGTTCATCTGCAACACCTGAGTCCAAAACCGCAATCACGATTTCGTCGCCAGTTGAAACAGCTTGTGCCTGTGCCAAACGGATTTGCTGGGCAGCATACTGATCCACCATTGCATCTGTCGCATCGCCAGCGCCCCAAAAGTACGGTTGAGCCTCAAT
>JBMZDF010000189.1:0-10443 GCA_049614105.1 Promineifilaceae bacterium (SeqCode) | reverse complement strand
AAGTGCCAGCCGTTCTGCCAACGCAAAATACAGAAACCTTGGTTGTGGATAACACACCAACCACGATATCAACGGCCGCCACTGATCAAGCAACCGAGCCAACAGATGAAGCTACATTATCAACGGAGCTGGAACCGTCCTCAACTAATACAGATCCCAATGGGGCAATTACACTTTCGTACACTTCGCTCTATACTGCTGGAGCTATTGTATTTGTTGTTCTAATATTTATATTACTGCTCGGGATGTTCTGGTTGTCGCGTTTACGTAACACGCCATCTACTACAATACAACAACCTCCAGTTGGCATCACAAATACAGCCGAACGCCCAGATACATCTTCTCCAAACACGGTACGACAAATCAATGTTAGGCCTCGTGGAAACATAAAAACTTACACTGTATCACCAGGTCGCAAAAGCTCGAACTCACGCGTGCCGCAAAAAGATCAAGCGGGCATGACGCGCCCCGCTCCTGATGAAGAGGAAAGCAGTCAGCGTGGACGTTATACACCAACAACATCTCAAATGACAGGGCGTGAGTGGCTATATACATCACGGGGTCGAGGCGAGCGAGTCAGCATTCATGATACAGAGGTCGCTGATGTAGATGAACCAGCACAAGGTAGTAGCAGTGGTTTTAGCACATCGGATCAATCCAGCACGGGGAATGTTGCTTATATTATTCGCAACGAGCGCGGACAGGAAATCCGTCGGCTGAGTATTGAGGGCGGCATTGTGACTAGGCGTCCGCTTGCTCAATCACAGTTGGTATTGTCCCAGCATGAGGCAGAGGCGGTGTCTGCCTCACATGCCGTGTTGCGCTTCCGGCAAGGAAGGGTTGAAGTTCGCGATTTACATAGTTCATACGGCACATTCCACAACGGAAACCGATTACTCGCAGGTGAATTTCAACTATTAAATGATAATGACATAATCCGTTTTGGAACACAACTAGAGTATCGGATCGATGTGCGGCGTCGCATGTTAATTAACGAACGTGATGGCAAGCGAATTGATCTGAGAGAGAAGCTACGCTACGGCGAAAATATCTTAATCACGCGCCTGCCACAAAATGACATCCTGATCAAAGATAATCGGAAGATTTCATCGCCACACCTTATGATCCGCCCAGGCGGCTCCAATCGTTATAGCATTATGTTGCGTCGTTTGGCAGACAGCAACCCGATCTTAATTGATGGCAAACCATTGGGGACAATGAAAAAAGGTGAGTATATTGGGCATCAACTAGTGTCATTTGAGATTGGCGGGCAATTTTATGAAGTTGAAGCAGAACGACGGCTGCCCCTACAGACAATTGATCAGTATCAAATAAAAAAACAAATTTATGGAAGCCGCATGGCCGAGCTGTTTTTGGCTGAACACGATGACCAAAAGCTAGTTGTCAAACTGCTGCTGAGTGGTCAGAAGCGTGAGATAGATGCACGCAAGCTGTTCAAGCAAGAAGCTGAGTTGATGAAAGCGCTTGGTTCAGAAGAGGGTCATATTTTGCGCTGCATCGATGAAGGGTTTATTCGAGAAGAAGATGCCCCCTATATCATCATGCCACACCTAGATGGTTTAAACTTAGCACAGATTCTATATCGTATCCGGGTTAAATCTAATCAATTATCGCCAGGACTTGCCTTGGCGGATATACGCGCCATCATGGATGCTGTTATCGTGGCTACCCGACAACTACACGCTCACGGGATAGGTTACATACATGGGGATATTAAACCGGGGAATGTGTTTATTGATCGCGCTGGCAAGGTATGGTTGATTGATTTGGGGATTTGTACACCGTTTGGTCACCCAGGCATTTTTGGCACAAGTCATACATCACCGCCTGAAGTGTTAAGTAAGGAGCGGCGACAACCTGTTTCGGCCGCTTCAGACGTGTACTCGTTAGGTGCGTTGCTGTTTGAAATGTTGGCAGGGCGGGGTGTCAAGTACCTATTCGGGAATGAGACTCGGCCGTTTGATGAAGATGAAACACGGCCAGAGGATACACATGACGCAGGAGACGAGTATACACCTTTAGGGGGCAGTAATCCTAGAAAGTGGCTAGGGAATGGCTATGGTCGCAGTTTCGTTGAGGTGATTGAAAAAGCATTACAAGAGACGCCCCTTAACCGTTATCAAGATGTGACAACATTTGAGAATGCGCTCTTGGCAGCATACGCTAAAGAAAAGGCTAGGCAGGCGCTTGCCAGTCAACCAACCGCCAATTTAGCGGCTCTTGCTGCACTGTAGTGGCAGTTAGTGTCATGAGCTATCGTTCTTGACATTAAGATTTTGTGCCACAATTGTGGGTAGATTATAAAGCGTCGGTTCATAGGGATGAAAAAAATGAGTTCTCAGATTTCACGTGCATTAATTTCGTTAGTGTTGTTGATTTTAGTTATAACCCCATATCAAGGTGATGCGCAAAATACATCTTCAATACCAAACCTTGAGGTAATTGTCTTGTTAGATGATTCAGGGTCTATGTGGGGGGAGACAGATAACGACGGCTGGCGTGTTGACGCAGTTGAATTGCTCGCAATTTCGTTAGGCGTTGATCGGTCACAGGCCGATTTCAAAATGGCTGTTATCCCATTTAATACAGAGGCTAGCGTATTAGGTAATCAGTTTTACCAATTAGGTATTGTTGCAGAACGAGATAAATTAATTGAGCGCTTATCAACGGACAGGGTAAAGCCTGTTGGGGATAATCGCTGGACAGATGCGAAGGCAGCGCTCACAGCAGCACAGACGTTGTTACAAAATGCCCATTCACCCGATTATCGTACTGTTATTGTAATGCTCACGGATGGTAGACCGGAAACTCTTGAGAGAAACCCTAAAAACAATTTAGCTGGCTGGCAAGCATACAAAGATGAGATTAAAAAACTCGCTATAAATCAGTTTGTTCCATTTGCGTCGGCAAGCGGTCGCTGTCCAGATACAGGCAATGTACCACTTTATACAATGGTAATTGGCAATGCGACAAGAGTTCAAGCGTATCTTACGGAAGAGAACGCTGCATTTTGGGGTGAGATTGGTAAGCAAACAAACGGTAATGTTTACAACTTGTCGGCAGAGAATGAAATGGAGTTTCAGCGAAACTTGCAGACGGAGTTCGATCAGTTAGCGACAGAGATGCTGTGTTCGGCCGAATTTAGCGAACAACCATTCCAAGAAATTGTTGGCACAGAATTGTTTACATTCGATATTGATGCCATTGATGAAACTGTGACGTTCACAGTTGCTAAAACAAGAGATGCGGTTGATGTGACAATTTACAATCCGAACGGAGACCCCGTGGCTACATCTGGAGAAGTAGACCCAGCGTTCCAAGATATTTATAGTGCAGAATATGATACGGGAACACGACGGTTGAGTGAGTCTTGGGGGTTTCAGCGTCCAACAGATCCAGACGCTAGCTGGGAAGGAGAGTGGGGTGTTGAACTCATTACTCAAGAGGATAATGTTGCAGCCAACGTTGAGGCACGCATCAGCGCCCGCACAGCGAGTGAAACAACACTGTCACTAGTCGATCCACTTTCTAACTCACTACCCACCGAGGGCAATATCTTTGTTGCGCTACAGTTGACAGCAGAAGAGAATGTGACAATTGATGTTAATAGTGTCACATTAGTATTGACTTGTGATGAAGGTGGCGAACTGACAAGTCAACCGACCGACACAAAGGTGATCGACAATTTAATCATGGGTGTGATTAATCTAACGGGAAATGAGGTCGGCTCATGTCAGCTTAAAGCAGATGCTGCACTAGGAGATGGGACGATTGTTACAAACGCGTCGGATGTTACCTTGAATGCTCTGACGCCACGTTTAGAGATTGTGGAGCCAGTATCTGGCAATACCTATTCAGGCCTAAACAAGGTTGCCGTGCGCTTCAAAACAGGGAATCAGGATTACCCAGCAGACGCTGGACGTGACACAGTTGAAGTTGCAATCTCGGATGAACAAGGACAACAGATCGCTATACTGGATCTACAGCCAGATACAAGTGGGCAATATGAAGGGGATGTTTGGAGTGCTGAGCTAGCAGAGCCATTGGCAAGTGGAACCTATTCAATACAGGCTGAATTTATCGCTCAGCCGTTTGGAATAGCGCAGGCGTTACCATCGCTTAAATTCGCACAAGGATTTACGATTGATAACCAGGAGGTGATTGTTCCATCAACACCAGCTCCAACTGATACGCCTATTCGGCCGACAGACACATCGACTCCACCAACCCTTACCCCTACGGATCCAACGGTAGAGCCGACCTCAACACCCGCACCTGCACAGCCAATTTTCGCTGAGATCCCAACGTGGGTCATGATGTTGTGTGGAGGTGTGGTTTTACTAGCTGTAATTGCCTTTTTCCTTTTCCAGCAAGGGGACGGTCGTTCTGCTAATATTCCGACTGGCGCACTGATTGATGAAACAGGTGGCGGGAATGGCAATTATATTGGTCAACGCCGCAATACAATGAAGATCACAGATTTAAATGGTGAGCAACTTGCCACATTGACGATCAATCCGTTGGCATCTGGTCCACGCATTGAAGTTCGCACGATCGCAAGCGGTATAGAATTATTTCATGAAGGAATCCCTGTTGAAGGTGGATCCGTATTTGATCCGCAACATGGGGACATCATCGAGGTTGGCGATGTGACGTTACGTTACCAAAGCGATGGCGACCATCAGCAAGTAGATGAGGATGAATTTAGCGACAATGAGTATGCGTAATATGAGAACAACATCTATAAATGACGCCTTTGATGAAGCAGTCAAGCTGCGTCCTACGCTGTTGATTGGAGCAGGTGGGACAGGCTATGATGTGGTTGTGCAGGTCAAGGCGCGGTTTCACGAAACCTATCCTCTTCATATGCTAAACCAAATCAAGTTTGTTGCATTTGACACCGACACGTATCATCCGCCTATTCGCAATAATAAGAATGAACTGATTAGTTTAGTCCCTAACAAAGAATTGTTTCAAATTGGTGGGGTTCCTGTCAAGGGAATTATTGAGAATCAAGGGTATTATGCAGCCATTCGTGAGGAGCTTGAGCTTGATCGTTTGCCCCAGCTAGACTTAACAAAAGGTGCAAAACAAACGCGCCAACTGGGCAGACTGGCCTTCTTTTACCATTTTGAGCGCATCAAAAACGTAATTATGAGTTGTCTGAACGAGGTGACTAACATTAGCCACTATCGTTCGACAGGCGCGGCAGAAATTCAGGCGATCAACGTTTTCTATATTAGTTCCGCTGCGGGCGGTACTGGTAGCGGAATCTTGCTCGATTTAGCATATTTGACACGCTATTTAGCACACGCCAATGGGATTCCAACCGATTATATCTTCAACATTGGTTTGCTGGTGATGCCAGAGGCGTTTACAAAGGTTCCGCGTTCAAGTCGTCCCCAAATTCGAGCAAACGCAGCCGCGATGTTGATGGAGGTGGATCATTTTACAACCTATCGCGATTTCAACGTTTTGTACCCTGATGGAATGCGGGTGCGCGACAACCGCCCGCCATTTAATATCACCTATTTAGTGGATGCTACCAATGAACGTGGTTTGACGGTTGAAGATGCCAATCAATTAAATCCTATTTTGGCCGAAGCTGTGTTCCTACAAGCTGGTACTTATCTTGGTGCAAGTACCGATTCAGCTTTTGACAATGTTGCAGCTGCACGTGGTGACGACCGCAGCGGATATACTGGGCTTTATTCGATGCTGGGTACATCAGCATGGCATTTTAATGCTCAGCGTATGCAGCGGGCAACAGCTTTGCAATTACAGCAACAGCTAGTTTCTAACTTATTGCTTGCCCCGTTGCCTCGTTTTGACCCAACGCTTGACCCTGAAAACAATTGTATTCACCCCGTTATACGTGACCGTGTTGATGCATTTACAGCCAACGCTAATTTAGATGTTGGGTTGGCAAAGACACAATTGAAGACGATCCCCAGTCGGCGTAATATGCTGATTGAGTTAAATACGGCCGTACATGATCGTGCCCCACTACAGGCGATTGTGAGCCGTGTTGAAAATATGTGTGCTAGTTATTCGCAACGCACCGTAAGTGGCGAGTACATTCCTCAGGTTGAGAAAAACCGCACACTTATGTTGGAACAGGTTCGTGAGGCGTTGTTTGCTGGAACATACCAGATTGTAAATACGCTGTCTTCAGGTCCTTTGTTGGCACAAGCATTTTTAGAAGGGATTCTCATCGCGTTTGAACCAACTCGTAAGCAGTTGACAAAAGAACGGCAGCAGTTGCGACAGCGTTCAGTTCGGATTCAGCGTGATTTACAAACGTCATATGATGCGTTTACACAAATTGCACAAGGCAACTTCATGAGTCGCTTTTTTCGACATAATGTACGACAGGCACGCAATCATTACACGGATCAATACAAACGTTCGTTGGACATCATACTGTCACAAGCAATTATCAATAATATTTTCACGTTGTTGGATGAGGCAGAACGGGAAGTCCAGCAGTTGTTAGGGGCAGTCAGTACATTATCTGCTAGTTTAGAACGAGCGGCTAACGAGGCTGATATTGAGTTGCGGCGTTTGAGGGTCAATTGGGGATCATCGCACGCAACGGAACAGGCAGTTGATTCGGTTGATATGATCGACAGCTTCTATAATCGATACTTAAACAGCACCCTCAATAACGAGGGACGAGAATTAGTCTCCACACGGCCGATGAGCGAATGGCTACAACTACTTACCGTGCCGCCAGACGATCCTTTTTTGCAAACAGATTCCACAGAGGAATCGCTGGGGCGTTGGCTGTCCGATTATTGCATGGCAAGTTTTTCGCTTATTTTAACCAATGAAAGTATCGAGAAGTTGATTCTTGATCGTTACCCAACCGAGATTGAACAGCAAAACGCCCTCCGTGCGCTAATCTCCCTCGGTGCGCCCTTTTCTAACTACATAACAACGGCGGCTGGGCATGGTAGCGATGAGCTCGATCCAATTTTAGTTGTGGGGGTTCCAGATAAAAACCGCTCGATTTTCCGAGATGTGACGATTCCAGATGCGAGCTTGATTTCAACCTACGATCCGCACCGAGTATCGGCACTGCACACCAAACATGGTTTGCCGATGAACGCTCTGCGGCAGTTTGGCGAATACAAACGGTTCTTCAATGATTTGCAAGCACGGGTTGAGAGTAGCGGAACGACGCCCTTTATTGCATTCAATGCAGTGCGCGAGGGAATTACAGCTCGTCGACTATTTATGCGTGGCGAGGCATATAACTATATCACGCGCAGAAACATGGGCGGGTACTTTCTGGAAGTCGAGGAACAGTCAATCCATCTGGGTTCTACGTTAGAAGATGCTATTAAGCATATTATTCAACACGCAGAAGCATACGATCAACTGAAAAGAGCACTGTATTCATTCCAGTTTGAAATAAACGAGTCACAGGCTTTAGTTTTTCTAGAAGATTACTTGAAAAACCCGCCCAAGAGACCTCTGTCTCGGCATAGTGCAGAGCTGAAGGAAATGGCCGTTAGTGAACGAAATCTGATCAAGCAACTTATTTAACCGCTTGATCTGGGAGGATCAAATTGACCACTATCGTTAGTAATGCAATTATTTTAGCTGTGGGAACGGTGGGAGCTAAAATGGCGCAAGCATTTGAACAACAGTTGCGCAGCCGCCATCCAGATACACGTCCCCCAACAATTGAAATCATTTGCTTATTGGAAAATGATCACAATCAAGTTGAGCAGATGGGCATGCCGAATACCTTTGGCATTCAACTACAGCGCGGTGCAAGTTTAAACAAGCTGTTGGAGACATTTGCGCCTGATATGCCGCCAGCAGGAGACAGCAACGCCGTTGTTGATCAATTAAACCGGTATCCGCGTCTTCGTGGCCAAATTACGCTGCATCAACAAGCTTACTTTATCCGAGATCTATTACGAGAGGCGACTGGGCGCATTTTCAACACAAGCGTACAGGACACAATTGCAAGACACGGCATGGATACTGAATCAAGCAATCGTTTGCATGTCTTTACTTTGATGTCGCTGGTTGATGGGTTTGCCAATGGTATGCTGCCTGATTTACCTTACCTGGTGCATCATGCGTTGATGCAGGGGGTGGGCACAACACAAACATTATTACAACATCTTGTACTGTCGTTGTCTGATTTTGCACAAACATCTGACGAGATAATAGAGTATGCTGGTGCAGCAGCAAGACAGAAAGACATTGTGTCTGTGCGGATTTCGGCCGAAATAGCTGCAACACTATACGAGATCGATTACTATTTTGGCAATCGTCATATCAAACGTTTCTATCAACAACGATTTGAGCCAAATATCCAAGTTTCACTGAACAACTCGCCCTTAGGTCAAGGCCGTATCTTTTTGTTAGAAAATATCAACGAAGATGGGAGCCGCATTACCAATCTTGAAACGCTGACAGCAATGGTAGGCGATTGGCTTTATTATATGACGACAAGCTCATTAGAGGAGATGCTAGAACCACGCGACTTGGGTCAAGCATCTGTCTATTCAAGTTTTGGGCATGGAAGTCTAACCGTTCCAATTGATAATTGGATCAAACGTGCGCGGACTGCGCTTCAACTTCAACTGTTGGATTCGTTGATGCCCGTGGCTGAAGAGACTGATGCGATTGACATCACCACTATTTTAGCAACATTGGGAGTAACTGAGCGGGAGCTAAAGGCGGCCGTTACGACGCATACAAAGTTCAACGATGTTCGTCTACGAGCAACAAATATCTTTGTTCCGTTTGCACAGCCAAGCCAGTATCTAAACCAGTTGCAACAACAATATACAAACGTGTTGAGTCGAGAATTGGTCGAGTTACGCGGGCAGTTGAGCCAACGTCGTCGCGAGATGGTGGATGAGGAGACAGGAAGCATCACGGTTCGGCTGCGCGATTATCTTAATAATTTGATTGATGCACCCAATGGTGGCGTTGTGCAAGCACACCGCTTTTTGGAAGCGTTGCGCGAAGAGTTAGAAAATACACAACAGAAGGTTCACCAGCGCTTGTCTATACAGAAACAGCGTGCGTTTGGTGTGGGCGAGCTGGCTCAGCAATTAGACATAGATCCAGATACCTTTCGGGCCGATATGCGCAATTCGCAAAAGGCGGAAGATTATGCGACACGGCTGGGGATGTCTGTTTCTGAGTTACAACGGTGGATTCGGGCGGCAAAATCGGCCGAAAAAACGCTCAAGAACAAGCGCCAAAGTTATTTTAGTGCGTCACAACTAGCCGTCGGGATTGGGCCAATTCCCTATGTCTGGCTCGGCTTACTGATCATTGTCGGCAGCTTACCGCTGATTACGGTTGGGCGCGTTTTTACCAGTTCACCAGACCAGACAACGGCACTTACCACATGGGCAATGCTGGTATCTCTGCTGGGTATCACTCTCTACTTTATTATCCGCAACCTGACAGCCATTCAAATCGCACGGTTGGCCGTGCAGCACCAGTATGATGAACGCCTACAAGCGCATCGTGCGGTTGATACATTTACCGTACTAAATCGTTTGTATGATGAGCTTATTGAATACACGGAAGCGTTGCGTGACGATGTAAACGATCTTTGGCAGTTGCTTCAAGAATACCGTACCGTTGCTAGGCAAGAGTGGCAAACGGTTGAGGATAATAGCTATTTGACACGTTCTGGCGATCATCAAGTGGTTGAATCGTTGCTGACGCCTGAACTAATCAAATTCCTTGAGTCACGCACGCATTTGAACAACGTGACACAATCTGTGGTCCTTATGCGCAATGAAATGGGCAGGTTGAGCGAATGGATTAAGGATGAGTCATTACGGTCGACATTGATTGATAGCTTACAAGCATTTTCGCATCAGCGGGCGTTTGGCGCGTTGCGCCAGTATGATCTGGCCGAGATTTGGGCGCGTACGAAGCATCAACAACAGGCGGCCGAATTCAAGCGTGTATATCATGCAAGCTACCCGTATTGGCAGTATGATCCGACACGGGCTTCTTTCCCTGAAGCGCCACGTCATGTGATCGCAAAATCGGCCGAAAGTGTACATGTTGCCGACTTATCTGATCATCAATTTGAAGCATACGCAATCGAGAATTCCTATGCGCTTGTTGTAACAAGCGTACGGCACGGTTTCCCGCTTACGGCAATGCCCGTTTTTACCGAACAATTAAGCAGTGCCTACGAGCAGCATAAACTAATACATCCGCACGGGCTGCACACACGCGCCTACCGTACCCTCTTACCATCCCCAACAGCAGCCGTGTATCGTTCGACGCGCATCGAAGCATTGCCCGTAATGCAATTGTTTGCCATCGGGCTGCTTCTCAACGATATCGAACAAGAATCTGACGGATTTTATTTCACCCCCACAAAATTGGGGAATGATGTCATTACGTCTGTTCGCCAGCTTG
>JBMZDF010000188.1:0-10532 GCA_049614105.1 Promineifilaceae bacterium (SeqCode) | reverse complement strand
TACTTCGCACGGAGAAACAAGAAAAATGACCAATGACGAAAAGTGTTGTTGCGATTTGTTTCAAATGAGCTGGAAGTTTAACGGAGACTGAACCGGCTGAAGTCGTCATGTCGCTCTCGCTCTGGCTTCGACATGCTCAGCCGCCGCTTTTTACTAGGAATGAAACCACCTATTTGTTTCTTTGCTCATCATTCTCTATTCCTTTTTATTAGGAGAGGTCAATGACGCTAACAAACACATTTGCCGTACAAGTTGTTCAGTTTGGCTTATTGTTGCTGGTCACCATCATGGCAGCACGCAATTTACAGCAGACGTGGCGCAGCTATAAAAGTGGTGACTGGCCTCGAATGCACGGCACCGCCATTAAATCAGAGGTTGTTGAGTCTGGGCTTGGCTCACGCAAAGGGTTTATGGGTGCATTTACTTGGGTGGTGCAGTATCGCTACACAGTAAACGGCACTGTTTACACCTCCAAACCGCAAATGCCGTTCCCAAATACGACGAAAGGGAATGCTGCAATGATGGGGCAAAGATTGCCCATCGGATCACAAGTCGCAATCCGCTACAACCCGCAAAATCCGTCTGAGTCTACCTTAGCAACAAGCCAAAACGGCGCACTGCTCCAATTTATCGCACGGGTCATCATCTATGGCGCGGCGTTCGGGGTTTTGTTTTATATGACATTTGTTTAGTGAGTCAGCAACTCAGGCAAGAATGACTGGCCTACTGAGCAACTACTATTTTATGAGTGACGAAATTTTTGTACCAAACATGCGACCTAATCAGGTCATGCCGCCCAGCCGACTAATTTTTGCGCGGATGGGTGAAGCTAATATTCGGGCAATGCTGCGCGATTTCTATTTGGAGTTGGAACAGTCGGAGATTCGTGCCATGTTTCCAAAAGATGTGGTGAAGGCAAGCGAAAAATCGGCCGATTTCTTTATCGGGATGCTCGGCGGCCCCCCACTCTACCACCAGCGCCACGGGAACCCGATGATGCGTGCTCGCCACATGCCCTTCGCCATCAACGCCAACGCTCGCCAAATTTGGCTTGACTGTTTCGAGACGGTGCTGGCCGATGCCGAAGAAAAATACGACTTCCCCCCCGAATATCTGCCAGGCTTCCACGCCTTCCTCGCCGGCTTCTCGGTATGGATGGTTAATCGAGCAGGCTAGCAAGCGAACAGTGGAACGTGTCATCCCGTCACTTTCCACTTTCTACTCGCCACTGTTCCCTCCCCCATGTCTCAACATCCGCTTTCTCGCTTCATGACCTATGCGCGTCCTTATCAAGCGCGACTGATCTACACCATTATCGTGTCGATTTTGCACAAGACGTTTGATTTGACGCCGCCGATTTTGATCGGGCTGGCGGTTGATACGCTGGTTGCACCTGATAAGTCGTTTCTGAATCAGCTAGGCTTCAAAGATGTATTCACGCAGGTGTTGATTGTGGCGGGCGGAATTGCGGTCGCGCACGTGTTTGAATCGCTGTTTGAATATTTGTCGCGTGTGTCGTGGCGCAAGCTGGCGCAAAATTTGCAGCATGATGCGCGAATGGACGCCTACACGCATGTTCAAAAGCTGGAGATGGGCTACTTTGAGGACAAAAGCACGGGCGGGTTGCTGTCCGTGCTCAATGATGATGTCAATCAGCTAGAACGTTTTCTCGACGTGGGCGCGAATGACATTATCATGATTATCGTCACGCTTGTGTTTTCGGGCAGTTGGTTTTTGCTGACCGCACCGTCAGTCGCATGGATGGCGGTTGTGCCGATGCCGTTTATTGTGTTGGGATCGATTTGGTTTCAACGGCGATTAGCACCCTACTACATCAAAGTGCGTGAGAAGGTTGGGATTCTCAACGGGCAGCTCTCTAATAATTTGAACGGCATCGCCACGATTAAGTCGTTTACGGCGGAGGCGCATGAAATCGGCCGAATTGCCACCCACTCCAACGCCTATCGCGATGCCAACAACAGCGCCATCCGCTTTAGCTCCAGCTTTGTCCCCATTATCCGCAACGGCATCATGGCTGGCTTTGTGGCGGTCATGATTTATGGCGGGCGGCTAGTCATTCAGGGCGAGCTAGCGGTTGGCATTTTCAGCACGCTGATCTACATGTCGCAGCGGATGCTGTGGCCGTTGACCCGTTTGGGCGAGACGCTTGATTTGTATCAGCGAGCGATGGCGAGCATCGGCCGAATTTTCGATCTGCTCGACACCAAACCAAGCATTATCAACGGTAAACAAACGCTCCCGCTCGACAAGGTTCAGGGCGAAGTGCGTTTTGAAAACGTTTCGTTCCACTACGCGAACGGGTTTCAGGTTGTCGATAACATTTCACTGACAATTCCAGCGGGGCAAACGGTTGCGTTTGTTGGCTCTACAGGGTCGGGCAAGACAACGATGGTGAAGCTAATGCTGCGCTTTTATGATGTCAGCAGCGGCCGAATTACGCTTGATGGGCACGACATTCGCGACCTCGACAGCGACGACATCCGCCGCGCCATTGGCCTTGTCAGTCAGGATGTTTACCTGTTCCACGGCACGGCACGCGAAAATATTGCGTATGGCTCCTTTGATGCCAGCGATGAGGCGATTGTCAACGCCGCGAAAATTGGCGAAGCAAACCCTTTCATCCAGCAGCTACCAGAGAAGTATGAAACGATTGTTGGGGAGCGTGGGCAAAAGCTCTCAGGCGGGCAGCGTCAGCGCATTTCGATTGCGCGTGCCGTGCTCAAAGATCCGCCCATCCTGATTTTGGACGAGGCAACTTCGGCCGTTGACAACGAAACAGAAGCCGCCATCCAGCGTTCCCTAGAAAAAATCGCGGTTGATCGCACCACAATTATCATCGCCCATCGCCTCTCAACAGTTCGCAACGCCGACTGCATCTATGTTTTGCAAAACGGGCGCGTTGCGGAGCAGGGTCGTCATGAGCAACTTGTTGACCGCAACGGGATTTATGCTGACCTTTGGCGAATTCAGACGGGGGATCGGGGTTAAAATCGGCCGAAAAACAGATCCACATTCAGTTGCAGCCAAATAATGGGGCCGATCAAACTAATCACATAAACGAACAACCACGCAAGGCGAGGAATCCATGTCAATGACAATCGCGCTTGATAATGTTGGAACCACCAAACCCATTGCATTTGCATTGGAATTGGCAATGCATCATAGCCGTATTCATCAATCAGTAAAAATGTGTCTTGGACTGAACTTTTTTTCGGTAGATGTGGCAATAGGCTATACAGCGCGTCAAGCGAAAGATAAAGTTGACCCAGCCCAACCCCTACCAAACTCCCCAACAGAATCAGTAGGGCATCGTTACCTCATTTTACTGCCACTCTCGTTTTTGCGGCAAGCTGTCAAGTGAGGCAATTCAAATGGGGGAATTAAACAAATGTACAGCATATTTAAACGTTACTGGATGACAGCTATTTTGATTCTCTGTTTTACGCTTGCGGGGCTGGCAATTCAAACAGTCAGCTTTTGGCCACCTATTTATGTGCCAACGATTGATCGGCCGATTGAGGGCAATCTAGCAATAGACCTAAACATCAACTTAGGGGATGCACTTGGGCAGGTTGGAATTTCGGCCGATGGTAGGCAACTTCAACACGGCAGACTGTTTACCAATACCGTTACTCTAGGCGCACCAAGGCTCTTTGTCTCACCCGACGGTCTATCCGCCGCAGACCTCATTCCAGCCCAAATATTACCCTCACGCCTACAAGAAATACCACTTGACCTAGCCTTTGAGGAAATGCAAACTTATAAAACTTTGCAGATCCGCGATGAAACGAACCAGATCGTGTATAAAAATATCTATACACCAACAGGGCCACGCTATTTAGCGGCCATATGGTCTCCTGATTCGCAATATCTCGCAGTACCATCTGGTAATCAGGAAAAGGGCGCGGATTTAGTATTGCCCAATCAGTTACAGGTGTTTACAACACAGGGGCAACTATTTCGAGAATACATCGTGCCAAGTGATAGACAAGTTTTCCAATGGTTGGGTTGGTCGCCTGACGGACAGTTTTTTGCACTGGCCTTAATATCACAGGCAGAGGATACGAGCATCGAGCAAGCAAGCGTGCAGATAATTAGCTTGAATGGCGAGGTTGTTTTTGAACAGGCAGTTGGGCAGACAGAGATTGAGTCGGTGATTGGCGACATCAACAGCTTGAGCGTGAGGGAAAGCCTGTGGCGCTTCCAGGATTTGTTCCGATTTTCGTTTAATGGGCCAGTTCCATTGTCCATGTGGGCAAAAAATTCGGCCGAATTTCACTTTGTAACCACTGACAACAACACCCTAGTATGGTCAGTTGCCAACCCACAAACACGAACTCACCTCTCGCGTAAGTTGCCTGCAAGTATGACCTATTTGGCACTCTCGCCCTCCAATACAGAGTTACTCTATATCAACCATGAATCAGGCTGTGCAGAGATTATTCCCCTCAACACAACCACAATGGCCGACCCAATCTATTGTGAAAGCGAACGGATCCGTTCTGCAAGCTGGTCCCCAAACGAAACGCACGTCGCCTTTTGGGAGAACAACACGGTTAAGGTTGTGAGCCGCGCCACGGGACAGGTGCAGACAGTTGCAAGTTTTGTCAGCGACGGCACATTCGCTGGACCTCCGCCAAAGTGGTCGCCTAATGGAGAGCACCTGCTGATTAACGGGGATGGGTTTGGTGGTGTGCTCGTTCATATCAATACACAACAAATCACTGATTTTTATGATGAACTTGGCTTAGGAACCCATTATTCACCCAACCCAAGTCGGATTATCGAAGCCTCATGGTCACCTAACGGGCGCCACCTATTCCTGTTAATATTGAATACAACACGTGGCTTTAAGCTGCCGTTTACAAGCAGTGCGCCTGAGGAATATGACAGCGTCTTATATCTTCTGGACAACCAAACCAATACCATCGAAAAAGTTGCCTCTCGCTTCAACACCTCGACACATTACAGACCCACCACATCTGGCATGTCTGTTTGGTCACCTGATAACAGTCAAGTCATCTTTGTTGCACAACGTCAGGGGGTAGACAAGTATTCCAAAGATAGTCTGTATCTCTACGATCTTGAGGAGAAGCGCGTTTACTTTCTAAACGACGCTTGGCTCCAGCAACTTGGGATGGAGCATTTGAAACGCCAAATCAACACGAACTGGCTAGAAATCAACTTACTGGCGTGGGGGAATGAATAATATGCTTCGGCCGAAAAAAATCTACCTATCCATTGCAACCATCACAACCATTGTGACCCTATTTGCCGTCTGGCAGCCTAGTTTAGAGCTGTCAAATCGGCCGAATCCTAACACCCCAACAAACGCACTCCCCGGCCAGCTCAAACTAGACATCCTCACAGGGCCATATGTAGTTGGCACAATGAACATCAGCCCTGACGGCTCACAACTCTATCAGCAACACTCATTTTTAACCCTTGACCCACCGTATCAGTTTATGACCGAATCCAGAGCGCCTGATGGCACGCTCATTGCCATAAAGTACCCAGCGGATGAAATTCTGGAGTATGACACAACCTTAGAAGAGACAAGACAAGGAGACAAATGGCAAAACATGATCGAGTCCCGTCAGCTTGCCATTCATGATACAAACCACGAGCTTTGGCGTGTCCATTACAACGATCGTGTGATCGTGCGAAACAATTGGTCTCCAGACAGCCAGTATATTGCCGTTGTCCACGCCGTACGCAAAACGGGGAGGGAGAAAAACGACATACAAATTGACGTTTATACTCGCTCAGGGGAACGCATGATGCGTCTACCCGAACAAGCAGACGCATCATTGATCGATATAAAGTGGCCGCCATTTGAAGACGAACGTATCGCAAGGTTAATGGAGGTAGGTTTATCAGAGCAACCGCGCATCGACCCTCCTATTTGGTCTCCCGACGGCAGGTGGTTTGTGATTGGCACGCGCAAAGATGATCAAACAACGTTACACATCATCAATCCCAACCAACAGGTTCACCATCCGATTACAGTAGAAGCTGATTCAGTTTTAGTCGAGTGGGCCAAAGACAGCTCGCGCCTTGTCATTTCGCACATGAAAAATCATGTCTCAACGCTTCTCCTTGTTGAGCCTACGCTGGCTACTGCAAACACAGAACGTCTGCTTCAAACAGCTAAAAAAATCCGACAGATCAAACTATCTCCTGACAATACGCATGCGGTCTATTTAGCTGGCTCTGAGTACTATCTCGTCTCTATCCAAGACAAAGCGCAGCAGTTCTTGCACGTGAAAACTGAACCAGAGCGAAGCTGTGGCAGCATCATTCGCTGGTCCCCAACATCAGCTTATGTTCTTGTTGCAGCTTGTAACAAAACAGCCCGCATCATTTCTATATCAGACCAATCGATCTGGGAACTTAATTCTAGTTTACAAAAAGAGACACCGATTTCTTCTTACTTCAATTTCAACAACGGCATGTGGTCACACCATACAGACCGTTTTGTGATTAGGTCACAGCAGTTTAGTGCCGACGGTGATGCAAGCAAGTTGCTTCTGTTTGACCCAGCCAAACAACAGGTTTCTACCTTAGCTGATAAACTCCATTTTCGGATGATGAGAGCAAACGATTTTGTTCACATAGATGCACTGGCCTGGGATCCGACAGACAGATACGTTGTATTTGCAAACACTCGTAATGATACTCTTGTGGGACAGGAATCCTTTGAGGATCATTTAGCCATTGTTGACACCGAAACATTAAACATACAGCGTGTCTCCTATGATTTTCTGTCGCAGTCAACCTTGGCACGCAACCCTGTGAATAATCGTTACACTTATCAAGTCGATCTAATTGATTGGATGATAGAGGGTGGCCCATAACGTGAAATCTGCATCATGACACTTTATAACGCAATTGGTGCGTGTGTCGCTGAGTTCGGCCGATGCCAACGAACTAACTGCTGAGCCTTAGCCAAACCGTAGCAGCATGAGTCACAGCCAGAGCGATATATCAAAGAAAGACGCAACCCTTAGCGCAGGGCATCAGGTCTGATAAAATGCAGCTAGTTCAACAAGCCAAGAACGCTATTGGAGATTAGATGCTGTATTATTTTTCACGCATAGTGTTGCGAATTTTAGGTTGGAAGGTTGAAGGCGAGACGCCAACCATTTCAAAATATGTCTTAATTATGGCCCCGCATACCTCTCGACTGGACGGGATTTTATTGTTGCTGTCTGGTTATGCGCTGCGGATGCCAATCAATTGGATCGTGGCCCAGGATGCCGTTCAAGGGATTTTGCACCCCGTTGTAAAACGCCTTGGCGCAGTTCCCATCGACCGCACGCAAAATCGAAATGTTGTCAGCGCAATGGTTGATGAGTTTAAGGTGCGTGATGCATTAGCTTTGGCGATCGCCCCAATGGGCATGACGCGCTATTCGGATCACTGGCGCAGCGGCTTCTATCGCATCGCCACACAGGCAGACGTGCCGCTCATTTTCAGCTACTTGGATTGGGGAACAAAACGCTTAGGCGTCAGCCAGCCATACAAGCTCACTGGGGATATTTCGGCCGATATGGACGTCATTCGCGAATTCTATGGCGATATGACGGGCAAGTTTCCTAAAAACCTCAGCCGCATTCGCTTGAAGCTAGAAGACGGGAACGCAGGAGCATAATCCTATGGCACTACAAATTGTTGATCATCTGATTTACGCCGCACCTGAGTTAGATGCGGCCATTGATGAGATTGAGGCGCTGTTGGGAATTCGGCCGATATTTGGCGGCCAGCACACAGGGCGCGGCACACACAACGCCCTGCTCTCGCTCGGCGGACGCAGCTATCTCGAAGTAATCGCCCCCGACCCAACCCAATCGGAACCACCCGTTCCACGCTCATTTGGCCTCAACAGCCCACCCAAACAGGGTCGCCTCGTCACGTGGGCATCTCCCTCAGAAAATTTGCACGCCCAAGTTGAACAAGCGCGTGCCGCAGGTTATGATGCAGGCACAATTGTGGACGGTGGGCGTCTGACATCTGACGGGGTTCAACTCAACTGGCGCTCGGCGAAACGTCCCGAAGTATCACAGGGCCAACCGCTTGTTGGTGGTGGCCTTATTCCATTTTTGATCGAATGGGGAAACACGCCGCATCCTGCGCTGTCGAGTCCACAGGGGTGCGAGCTGATTCGGTTTTCGGCCGAACATCCCAACCCAGACAGCATTGCAACCATGTTCACCGCGCTTAACGTGCCGATCTCGGTCACGCAAGGCAACCAGCCACAGCTTATCGCCATTATCAACACCCCCAACGGCCAAGTCGAATTGCGCTAATATTTTGGCAGTCATCCGTGCGGACCCGCACCTGATTGCCTACTCACACCGCCCATGATTAGCTTTGAAATTCCCGAACACGTCCGCAAAACGATTGCCTTCTACACCGATGTCGCTGAAAACGCCATGCGTCCGCCGTCTCGTGAGCTTGACGAAAACGAGCACGAGCGCCCCGTCAAATATATCGAAGCGATGTGGCCGCTCATCAAACAAGAGTATCGCGAGCGGATTGAGGCGCTTTCGGCCGATGCGACCCCCCAACAGCAGACCGACGGCACAAACTGGGATCGCCTAGTCACCATTCTGACGGTTGAGCAGCTAAGCTGGGGAGATGCGGGTCAATACCTTTGCCGCCCAACCCCTTCGCTCGGCGGCGCGGCGGTCGAAGCGGTTGGCACACGGGCGCAAAAGCTGCGCCTTTACGAGCGTTGGACACACGATCCGCCCAAGTGGGGATCGATGGCAATCACCGAAGCGGCGGCAGGGTCGGATAACAGTTCGATGCGTACAACGGCCGTGCTTGATCAAGCAACAAACGAGTGGGTTTTGAACGGTGAGAAGCTGTTTATCACCAACGGCAAGCTTGCTTTGGAAGATTCAAACGGCTTTTGTGTTGTGTGGGCCACCATTGATCCAGCCGCAGGACGTGCCGGGATTAAATCTTTTGTTGTTGAGGCGGGAACGCCGGGCGTGATGGTTTCAAAGCGGGAGCATAAGTTTGGCATTCGCGTGAGCGATACGGTTGTTCTGTCGTTTTCTGATGCGCGGATTCCGTATGATAATTTGCTGGGTTCGGCCGAAATCATCACCAAAAAATCACGCGCCAAAGGGTTTAAGGGCGCAATGGCAACCTTCAACTCCACTCGCCCTGGCATCGCCGCCAGCGCCATGGGCGTCGCCCGCGCCACGATTGAACTCACCACCGAGATTCTCGCCGAGCAGGGCATCCGCGTCGATTATGAAAAGCCTGCACACCTGTGGACCGCCGTTGAGCGCGATCTGGTTGAGATGGAGGCACGGTACAAAGCGGCATGGAACCTCACCTTGCTTGCTTCGGGTCAAATGGTACATGGGGTCAACAACCGCATGGAAGCCAGCATGTGCAAATATCGCGCAGGCGAGGCGGTCAACTGGATCACCCAAAAAGCGGTTGAGCTGCTTGGCCCCCTTGGCTACACGCATTCAACCCTTGTTGAAAAATGGATGCGCGACGCCAAAATCAACGAAATCTATGAAGGCACGCGCCAAATCAACCAGCTTATTGTCGCCCGTTCACTGCTCGGCTACTCACGTCGCGAGCTTAGGTAATCGGCACGTCTGATGTTCAGGGAAAAGTGACGCATCACGTTTGACACTTTTCCCTGACCCTCTCAACACCCAATTCCCCTTTCTCACAAAACTTTATACGCTTGCTGACGTATTGTGTATCAACCTTTGCTAACATAAATTATGTAGGCGTTAGTGAAAAGGATGGTCGTTTCGGCCGAAATCTTTTCGCTATCCAATTTTTAAACAACTATGAGACGCAGCGACGCACAACTTCGGACCTTACGAACGCAATTAATAATTATTGGCTCGATGATCGCACTGATCTGGGGCATAGAAATTGTTGACTGGATGCTAGGCGGGTCGCTTGACGCATTCGGCATTCAACCACGCACCTCCTCGGGCCTACGCGGCATTCTTTGGGCACCTTGGCTACACGGCAGCTTTTCGCATCTTGCGGCAAACACCGTTCCCCTAGCCGTCCTAGGCTGGTTTCTCTTGCTACGCAGCACACGCCACTTTGTTCTCGTCTCCATCTCAACAATTTTGGTTGGCGGGCTAGGCGTTTGGCTCATTGGCGCGGCTGGCACAAACCATCTTGGGGCAAGCATTTTGATTTTTGGCTACTTTGGCTACCTGCTGTTTGCAGGCATTTTAGAGCGCAGCCTCCAATCGCTCTCGCTCATGTTTGTCGTCATCTTTCTGTATGGTTCGATGATCTGGGGCATCTTCCCCATCTGGACGTCAAACATCTCGTGGGAAGGCCACCTCTTTGGCTTTATCGGCGGCGCGATTGCCGCCTACTTCCTCAACCCCCGACGCCAGCTCACGGTTGAAACAATCGACGACCAAATTTACATCATCGAAGAATAATAAGACACCCTCCCTTAATCCCTCCCGAAGGGAGGGCAATCAGATCCCTCCCCCTGCGGGGGA
>JBMZDF010000187.1:0-10557 GCA_049614105.1 Promineifilaceae bacterium (SeqCode) | reverse complement strand
TGTCTCCTCGCGCAATTCTCGCTGGGCAGATGGCAATGGCTGCTCCCCGCGTTCCAGCGTTCCAGCAGGAAGCTCTAAAATTGTGTCGCCCACCGCATGCCGATACTGTTTGAGCATCACAACCTGATTGCCGATCATAGGAATCATCACAACCGACCCAGGATGATCAATACGCGGAACCTGCTTTGCCTTGCCGCTGGCTAATTCAATCGTATCTAAATAAAGCGACCAACGCCCTTTGTATAACAATTCTGACTCAAGTTGTTTCATGATTAGGTGCGCCACAAGAAGTGCTTGCAAGTAAAGTTGCAGTTGGCGCTTTGCAAAAACGGCTTATTAGTCTGGAAAGTGGCTAATTGTTTAAGGATATATTTCAAATGGGTTGGTGACGATAACGTAGACTGAGCTTGTCAAAATCACAGCGGTGTGTCGCTCAGGCTTCGACTGGCTCAGGCTTCGGCTGGCTCAGCCACCGTTCTTTACTCAAATGAAACACACCCGTTACTAATTAGTAGGAGTATTTTAGCTTTCTGTGCGGCAGGATAGGTTGTTTTTGGAGATGTTAAAGTGTGTTTTAGCATCCCTCCCAACTGCTGCATAAATCACACGTTTGCAATTTATGGGGCGTCATTACGGTTTGTCTTAGGCAGTTGAATCGTGAAGGTGCTTCCCTTTCCAACCCCTGCTGATTCTGCCGCAATTGTGCCATCATGCCCCTCAATGAGCGCACGGGCAATTGCTAGCCCCAAACCAGACCCACCCGTTCCACGTGTCCGCGATTTATCCGCTCGATAAAAGCGATCAAATAGATGTTCAAGATGCTCTTGGGCAATTCCCTCGCCGCTATCGGTGACAGCAATGGTGGCCTGCGTTTCTGTGTCGGATAGATGCAGCAGAATTTGGCCGCCGTGTGGTGTGTGACGGATGGCGTTGCCAACGAGGTTTGTGATGATTTGACGCAACCGTCCTGTATCAGCCTGGACTAGCTGGGCTTCTCCTTGCAGGGTGAGGGCGATATTTTTCTCTTCGGCCAGTGTGGCAAAATTTTCGACTGTTTCGGCCGAAATATGATACAAATCCACTGCCTCAAAGTGCAACGGCAACTGACGCGCCTCCGCACGTGCCAGCAGATGTAAGTCATTCACCAATCGAATCAAATGTTGAGTTTGACCATATAAATTTGCGATCCCCTCCTCATCCAACGTGTACACATCGTCCAGCGCCGCACGCAGTTGACCCGATAGAACCGTCAGGGGTGTTCGCAACTCATGCGACACATCAGCCAACATACTGCTGCGCAACGCCTCGCCATGCTGCAAATCAGACGCCATCGCGTTAAACGAATGCGCCAAATCAATTAGCTCACGACTACTGCTGCGCACAGGAACGCGCTGGCTTAAATCTCCTGCGCCAATCTGTTTTGCGGCTGCGGCTAGCTCCACAATTGGTGCGCTGAGACCGCGACTGAGCGCGATACCCAATCCTGCTCCCATGATGCCCACAACGGCCGTGATCGCAAATAACGTGCCGGCCGCGTCATCTAGATCCAACCTTGCATCTTTTGGATCACCAGGATCATCATTGATCACATTGACGATCTTGAACTGTTGGAGGGTGGCGACGGTTCCTAGCGGTAGCAAGATGACCAGCAGAATGAGACCGCTGATGATAAAGCTAAAGCGAATCCATAAGCGATTCATAGTTACCCTTTGGTGAATCGGTAGCCAATGCTGTAGACGGTTTTGATATAGCTGGGATTTTTGGGGTCTGGCTCGATTTTTTTGCGTAGATTGCGAATGTGTGTGTCGAGCGTTCGGCCGAAACCCTCATACCCATAGCCCAACGATTTCTCCAGCAATTCCTCACGACTAAATGTATGGCCTGGACTTTCCATCAGCACCTTGAGAAGCTCAAACTCGGTGGGCGTGACCTCAACCGCCTGCCCGTTTAACGTTACCGTGTGTTGACCTAAATCAAGCCGTAGATCGCCGACCGTGAGCCGCTCCGCAGGCGCATTTTGCTCAAGCTGGCTGCGGCGCAACAACGCCCGAACCCGCGCAATGACTTCACGTGGGTTAAACGGTTTGGTGATGTAATCATCCGCCCCAAGCTCTAGCCCAATAATTTTGTCGGTGTCATCAACACGAGCGGTCAGCATGATAATCGGCGTTGCCGATACACGCTTGTCACTGCGAATCAGGCGTGTGATGTCCCAGCCGTCGCGGTCGGGCAGCATCAAATCCAGAATCAACAGGTCGGGGCGCTCGCTGCGTAATGTTTGCAATGCGGTCTCTCCGTCAAAGGCGGATAACACCTTGTACCCTGCCTGTTCGATATAGCCGCGTAAGATTTTGACGATTGATTTGTCATCGTCGACGATAAGAATTAGTTGACCGCTCATATTGATGAGTATACCTTGTCACAAACTGAGAGAGGTCTATTTAGACCCCTCTACAAAATAAGCTATGTTTAACGTGAGGCGATGTGAAAGACGGGAGTGGGCAGATAGCTCTCGAAATCGCCCACAAAAACGAGCTCACCGCCTTTTGCCGTGATGCCTGCGACCTCTGGTAAGGACTCAACGCCAATCACTTCCGTGACCTGTTGGCTGGCAAGGTCAAACTTGAAGATGGTGGAGTATGCTTCAGAGAAGATGTAGAGAAAGCCGTCTGCGTAGGTCATGCCAGCGATGGTGTAATCAGTATCGAGTGAGTAGGCGCGGCTGCTGGCAAAGCTGTCGGGTATTGTCAGTTCAAAGCTGTTGAGTAGATTGCCTGCGTAGTCGAATTGGTAGATGGTTTTTGTGCCTTCTTTTTCGGCCGAATACAAATGCTCCCCAACAGGATCAGCCGCCAACGACCCCAGCTTGTGTGTCGCTGTATCGTCAAGAGCAGTCACCCGCCGCTGCTCAACAAGCCCACCTGCGCCGTCATATTGCAGATAGATGAGCGTGCCGATTTCGCTTATTGCAACGGCCGTGCTGTTCCCAATGTACGCAATACCTTCTAAATCACCATCCGTTGTCAATAGCGTTGTCGCTTCAACTGTGTCGAGGTCGCTGTTAAGTACATGCACCTGTGCTTCAGGAATGTTGCGTAGCGTTTGTGGCTGGTCGGTCGAGATAAAAAACAAATCGTTGTCACTATCATAGGCGATGCCAGCCGCCAGCCCGACCGCGACAGGCATCGGCTGTCGTTTGTTGATACTGATGATGGTTGACTCAATGGGGGCGTTTCGTGCCATGCTATCTACCTCGCGCTGGAAAAAGCTGCCGTAGATGAAGTAACCGCCGCCTAGCAGAATGCTAAGGCCAATAATGCCTATGATTGTCTTGAATAGTGAAATTTGTTTGTTCATGTGATTCTCCTTGAATGGGTTGTTTGCTGTTGTTTGTTGTTGGGAGAATCATATCGGCCGAATCTGAAGTAATTGTCAAGATAATCTCCGCATCCTGCACAATCTGAATACGGGACTTTTTTGCACTGGTACAAAAAAAGAGACATCTGAATCTATCAGATGTCTCTTTGAGGTTAGAAATTGCAAGTCAGTTGATGCTAGTCGTCATCAAACCAGTCGATGAACGGGTTATCCTCATCATTTGTCTGTCCCCTACTGATATTTGCGATAGTCTGTTCTCCACCATCCTCATCGGAGGTGATAGCAAAAAAGTTCGCAGATGGTTCAACAATTGCTTCCGTAATTAACGCCTCATTATTCGTTTCGACGGCTAACTCAACCAAATCTTCATCAATGTTGCCCAGTACAATTTGGTCGAGATTTGCAGGCGGATTGACGCGCATTGCGCCAATCGTAGCGACACTGCCGATGAGCATAAACGCCGTCATAAATCCAGAAAATAGTCGTTGCCAAAGGGATTGTTTTCGTTGTGCCATGATATGTCTCCTTAAGCGATTGCCGCTCGTTGTGCCTTACGACGACCAATCCGCCAATCTGTAATCGCCTTGCGGATCGACGGTATCCGTATGCCAAGCAATAAGCTATACAACACAGCAACAGGTAGTGCCTCGCCAAGAAACAAGAGATGCGCGACAATAAAAATTGCAACAGGATAGGTAAGATAGTGCAACCGTTTCCAGTTGCGTTTGAGCTTACGCATGGACCACTTATTACTAGTCAACGCTAATGGCATCATGCCAATCAAGGCGATACTTCCCGTTGCAAGCATCGCTGTGCTAAACGTGCTGCTCAACGTGAGCAAAGGTGCAAAGCCAAAGCCGCCGCTAAAAATCAGGAAGTGAATCATTGAATAAGCGAAGGCGTACAACGCCAGCGGCCGTTTGCGCCCCTGCGGCCAGCGCCAGCCGCTCACAATGCTAATAGGTGTCATGGCGAGCATGGCCGTAAATGCTAACAGTGCCGCATTGGTTAAAATGCCAGCACTTGCAACAAAACTAAGTGTTGTGCCAGCACCAAAAAGCGTCAGGATAGCAGAGCTAAAAACGATGATGAGTGGCAGCAAACAGAGTGCGTGCGTACCAATGGCAAGCACCTGCTTCCGATCGAATGTTTTCATGATATATTCCTTTGCAGCAGTTGCACTGCATTAAATGTTATTGATTAACAACACTATACGCGGCAATTCTGAAGAAATTATCAAGATATTCTAGATGTTTTGTGTACGATGTTTACTAATTAGATCACGAGAGGTTCGATCAATAAATCTCAGAGGTTAGGACTTATACGGATAGGTTTATATTGGAGAAGTTGAACTTCTGAGTACTTGCAAATTTACTGTCAAGCACTTTTTGTGGCGCACTTAGGCGTTGCCAAAGTCATAAACATAAACGTCAATATTCGACGCACACAGCGTTGATCTGATGATGGGTTCTATCCTATTCCATTTCCCACCCGCTAGACCGCATCCAATACGTGACATATGAACAGATGCATTCTTTTCGGCCGCCGCTTGCCCCACTAAGTGTAAACACTGTCTTATCGCATCGTATCTCACTGGTGGTCCTTTACTACCAGTTTTCGTGCCTCGTTGTCCAATCATGTTTGCGATCCAAATGTATTTTTCAACTTCAACTATCTGAACGGCTCCCAGTCCAAAATCGTTTTTGGATCTGTTTCGATGCCAGTGTCGGTATTGTTTTTCTGGCTCTGGCCATCGTTTGGAAACGGCTAAGACAAACCCTTTACCCCAGCCGCCAAGGTTATTGCAGACATGTGCAATTATTTTGTTTCCTTTACATTGGGGTAGCGTGGCATCCCCGCGAAGAAAGTGGATTTCAGACATTGTGTATACACCTTAATTCAGTTAACGTAATGCTGACGTCTCACATCAATAACTGCTGCATGTGTTTGCTAGCGTGCAAGTTTTTCTTTTGCGGCATTACGTACCACATCCCAACTATCATTCACTAAAACTTCTAATACCCGCTTCGTAATTTTAGCATTGTACACAAGCGTATGCCTTATCCCCTCATCCTCATCCTGTGCCAATTCCATCATTAGCTTCTCAGGCAACTTTCTCTTGCTAGCAACTATATCTCTTACTCTACGATCGTGATTGCTAGAGAGAATTTCTAATATTTCTATGGGTACAGTTTTGTTATGCACCACCCAATATGCCAGATGAGGATACTTATGGAGCACTTCATGCCAAACAATTATTGATGCCTCTTCGTGAGCTGCGCGACGGTACTCCTCCGCAACAGAACTCTCTCTCAGTCGTTTAAATTCATCAGCACTTGTAATCATATTGCACACTAATGCTCCATATCGGCCGCTCGAAAAGAGCGTAACCTTATTAGGACGAACTTTCTAATTTCATTTTTTTTCGTTTGGCCAGTTCGCCAAGCTCATACCGAATCATGTCAAACCATGTTTTATCGACATCCTCAAAGGTGTCCTCAGCATTAAGGTATCTAACTAGCTTGCCTTGCTCGTTGTAACAATAAACATCTGCATCAGACCAAATCTTGAATACAGGAACAACTTTGTGCCCCATCTCTTCATAATGATCTGCTGCCACCGCTATGTTTAACCAATCAGGGGCGTCTTCACTATAGGCGTAAGAATAGACACCGCGCAAAAACATCCAAAATGGCCCTACCTCAAATTCCTCTGCATGCGGCCATACCTCCTCTTTAACGGTTATAAAAAAACCGCCCATGCGCCCTGTGGAGTGGGCTAAGTAATCGTCTGGGAAAGTGACGCCAAAACTTTTTCCAAATTCAATGACTTCTTCTTTACTCGGAGCATCGTCTCCGGCTGCAACGATGTAGTAGTCATCATCCCATATTTCATTTACGAGATCTTTAGTTACGTCTTTTGGTGTAAGCATGATTCATCCTAACATGTTGTTAAGCGGAATGGTTTCTCGCTTAAGCGTGTGTTTTCTTGTGATATATGGAAGGAAACTCTGTGCGAAATCGTGGATTGTTGATAACGGCCGAATTTCTTTCCTGTGATGCCAGTATAAGCAGGATACGAAAGGTTTCGATCAATAAACCTCAGAGGTTTGTTGTCGTCTGCCTTAGCGTATGAGTAAAAACCTCAAAGGTTTTTATCAATGATTAATTGTGATCTGATTAAACTTATTTATGTTGAATTGATTCCATCTACTTAACCTGGCAACCGTCGAGATTTGATCGTAGTAAGTATAAAAGGTGCGTGAATGAATTCCATAAAATTATGGTAGCCCAACCCGCGTTTCTTGTATTTAAGCCAATAAGATTTCGATTGCGGAGCGTAGGAGCGAGTCAGCGTCTATTTTCTCAAAAACTTGCGGGATACCTCGTTCCATTGCTCCACGGTGGAACGCCCCTCTTGCCGCTCCACGGCCTATTCGCCGCCAAGAAAAGTTCCCCACAGGCCGCATAGCGGCAAGCAAAAACACTCCCACGCGGAGCATAGGAGCGAGTCGGAAAACTTAGAATGCAATTGCCCTGATTTCGATCAAAGGCGAAATGGTTTCGTTTGTGAAATTTGTTATAATCGAACATCGATACGAAAGTTAACTTGTACGTAAACAAATCACCATACGGATGTCGCAAAAAGACGTGATTTTAGAAGATGAACTGCTAGATTGCCCAGAACTATTCTGGGATAGTACTTATGCAATTGCAATGGCACTCATTGACCAATGTCCTCATGTGCAGCCTGAAACAGTTGGCCTGTTTGAACTGGCAGACCTTGTTGAACAGTTAGAAGGTTTTGTGGATGACCCTGCATTAGCAACTGACCGCATTTTGCTCGATATTCAAACCGTATGGGTTGAGGAGAACGTTCCGTGACGACTACTGCTGGAACCCTTGTCTCTGACATTCCAATTCCTGACGAGGCAAAAGACAACGTCTTTATTACAAGCCTCAATACAATCTATAACTGGTCGCGCAAGAATTCTATGTGGCCGATGGTTTTTGGCCTCGCTTGCTGCGCAATTGAAATGATCTGTACTGCTTCTAGCCGTTACGACATGGCTCGTTTTGGCATGGAAGTTTTCCGCGCTTCGCCACGCCAATCTGACCTCATGATTGTGTCTGGTACAGTTACGAAAAAGATGGTTCCGACCATCGTGCGCCTCTACAATCAAATGCCTGAGCCGCGCTACGTGCTGAGCATGGGTGCTTGCGCCAACGGTGGTGGCCCCTTTAAGGAAGGCTACAACGTGGTTGACGGCATCGACAAGTTCATTCCTGTCGATGTTTATGTGCCAGGTTGCCCACCAACGCCACAAGCACTGATCTATGGTTTGATGACGCTGCAAGAAAAAATTCAGCAGCAATCAATCACTGAGGTCGCTTGGTATCAGAAAGACGATCCGTTTGTCGGCACAGTTCCGATTCCCGTCCTCGGCCCTGATCTGGTCGATTTGCGCCAAGTTGATATTTTGAGGCAACAGGCGAAGGCGGCAATGGCCGCTGACGAGGAGTAACTTATGACTACCCCTGTGTTAGACGTACCAATTGAAGAACGCAAATATGATTCGCCACAGGCGGCTGCAAAAGATTGCCTAAAAGCGGCGTTCCCTGAGCTTGTTGATGATAGTCGCCATAACCATGACGCGATCATGGTTCCTGCCGACAAACTCCTTGACGTTGCTGAGCATCTCAAAACTGAGCTAGGGTTTGATTACCTTTCCAGCGTGACTGGTGTTGACCTCCATAAAGAGGACAAGCTTGAGGTTGTTTATCATACCTACAGTATTGAACAAGGTGGCGGCCCTGTGACGCTCAAGGTTCAAGTGCCACGCGACGATAACGCAATTGTGCCATCGCTAACGCCCATGTGGCCAGGCGCTGACTTCCAAGAGCGTGAAGCGTGGGATCTGTACGGTATCAAGTTTGACGGACACCCTGACCTACGTCGTATTCTGATGTGGGAAGAGTTTGTCGGTCATCCGATGCGCAAAGATTGGAAAGAAGCATTCTATGAAGAAGATCACAAACCATTCGGCAGCCGTTGGCCCGGTGGTGATGTGGTCCGTATGGAAGAGCTGAATCCATTCGGTAAAAATGTAAGGTATCCCAAAGGGTGGATGCCAACAGGGGACGAGTACGATGTTGAAACAAACATGTACGGCCTCGTCAAAAAAGCGCCTGATTCGCTCCCTGGGTTGAAAACAGACAAAATCACCGTCAACATTGGTCCTCAACATCCATCGACACATGGCGTGTTCCGTATGGTTGTAACCTTTGACGGTGAAACAGTCGTTGGCTTGAAGCCTGTTATGGGCTACCTGCATCGCAACCACGAGAAAATCGGCGAACGCAACACCTTCATCCAAAACATTCCTTACACCGATCGCCTCGACTATCTGTCATCAATGTGCAACAACCATGCGTATGTGATGACGATGGAACATGTATTGGGCAAGGAAGTGCCAGAACGTGCGGAATGGATTCGCATTTTGATGGCAGAGCTAACCCGCATTGTCAATCACTGCTGGGCGCTTGGTTTCTTCGCCAATGATATTGGTGCGCTGCAAACGCCAATGCTGTTCCTCTATATTGAGCGCGAAATGGTGCTCGATTTCTTTGAGGCTGTGTCTGGCGCACGCATGATGTGTAACTACATGCGTTTTGGCGGCTTGGCAATGGATCTGCCAACGGAAATCAAAGGGCAGGAAACACTCTCGTTCCTGACCGAGTTGATTGAAAAGCGTATTCCAGCCGGTATCAAAGATTTCACAGACTTGATTTCAGGCAACGAAATTGCGTTGGCGCGTATGCACGGCATTGGTTACTTGTCATCAGAAGACGCGATTGCATACAGTACGGCAGGTCCCGTTCTGCGTGCTAGCGGCGTTCAATATGATGTACGTCGTGCTGAACCGTATAGCTATTATCCGCAGCTTGACTTCGATGTTCCTGTGTATCATAGCGGCGATCTTTATGCTCGTTACATGGTGCGCCTTGATGAAATGTTTGAGAGTCTGCGAATCTTGAGACAAGTGTTGCCGCACCTTAAGCGCACGAAGGGCCAGCCAATTTTGACAGGCAAGCCAGAGTACGCGATTCGCGCACCAAAGGGTGGCGCTGACCATTATGGACGCGCTGAAAATCCAAAGGGTGAGCTTGGCTTCTATGTCAAAACAGATTCTAAGGCAACTAACTTAGACCGCTATCACATTCGCGCCCCCTCCTTTATCAACCTAACGATTTTGGAGAAAACGAGTCTTGGTCACAAACTGGCCGATCTGGTCGCTATTTTGGGCGGCATCGACATCGTTTTGGGTGAGGTAGATAGATAAAAAGTGAAAAGTGAAAAGTGAAAAGTGGAAAGTAAATAATGACTTTCCGCTTGGCACTCGCTACTTTCCACTCCCACTATTATGTACGGACTCGGAATTCTTAAAGGTTTGGGCGTAACAATGCGCCACTTTGTAGAAACATATGTTGAGGACTTGCGCTGGGCTTCTAAGGGCGGCCGCAACAACAACATGGAAGCGTTGATGGCACGCCAAAGCCTTCAAGGAACAGGTATCATCACGGTACAGTATCCTGAAGAAAAGCTGCCAATGCCAGAGCGTTTCCGCTTTGTGCCATTCTTGGTAACGGACGATCCGCCAGCGGGTCAGCCTTACGGTAAGGATTGGTGTACAAGCTGCGGTATCTGTGCGAAGGTTTGTCCGCCACAGTGCATTTGGATTAAGCGCGGTAAGCTGCCGAATGGTCGGCCGAATCCAGAGCCAGAACAGTTCTATATCGACATTGATATTTGTATGAACTGTGGCTACTGTGCTGAATATTGCCCGTTTGATGCAATCAAGATGGATCATGATTATGAGCTTTCAAGCTATGATCGCACCACAGCACATATCCATGACAAAGCGAAGTTAACAAAGCCAATCAGCTACTGGCGTAGTATTGCGCCTGGTCGCGCGGCCGATGAAGAGCGCGTTCGCGTTGAAGCGGAAGAAGCGAAGAAAAGAAAGAAGAAGCGTTAAACGCGGATTCTGACAAAACTATAAACAAACAGGCGACCAACTTGGTCGCTTTTTTGTTTGCATGTGGCAGTTAGATTTTGAGAGCAATCGGTCATAGTTGCATTATAAACGAATGAATGACGGGATGATCCTCGGGGTTA
>JBMZDF010000186.1:0-10679 GCA_049614105.1 Promineifilaceae bacterium (SeqCode) | reverse complement strand
TGCTTGACAGCCGTGGCGCACTCTACAAAGGGCGCAAAGGCATGAACGCGATGAAGGCGCAAATGGCGGCGATCACCAATGAGAACAAAACGAAAGGTGATTTGGCAACCGTTATTAAGGGACGTGACGTCTTTATCGGTTTGTCAGCACCGGGCGTTTTGACACCAGCCATGATTAAAACGATGGCGGACCATCCGATTATCTTTGCACTTGCGAACCCAACGCCTGAAATTATGCCTGCGCTGGCACATCAGGCGGGAGCGGCTATTGTTGCCACGGGACGCAGCGACTTCCCTAATCAGGTCAACAATTCGCTGGCTTTCCCCGGTATCTTCCGTGGGGCGCTCGACACACGGGTGCGCAACATCACCGATCCGATGAAGATTGCCGCCGCGATTGCAATTGCAGGGCTGGTTGATGAATCAGAACTGCGTCCAGAGTGGATTATCCCCAAGGGGACTGATTTCACCGTTGCGCCAGCCGTCGCGGAAGCGGTTGCCCGCAAAGCGATCGAGACAGGCGAGGCACGCACGACCTGTGATCCGGCCGAAGTAGCGGCAAAGGTTCGCCGCCACGTTTACGAACAATAAAATCACAACTTAGAATTTAGGCAGAACCCCCACCTAGCCTCCCCCAAAGGGGAGGAATCAGATCCCCCTCCCTCGGGAGGGGCTAGGGAAGGGTGCTTCTCTGTAGCGCTACAGCACTTCACCAAAAAAGCAATTAGCTATCTGCAAGACGTTCAACAAACGCAGCAGATGTCTTGGCGCGTACTTCCTCAAGCGTCGCGCCGTCCATCAACTCAACCAAGGTCAACTGACCATCAATAAAGTTAAAGACCGCAAGGTCGGTGATAATCGCTCTGACCGCCCCCATCGCTGTCAACGGCAACGTGCAGGACGGGACGACTTTTGGCGTCCCGTCGCGGCTTGTGTGCGTCATCATAATGACCAGCTTCTTTGCACCACTCGCCAAATCCATCGCGCCGCCAACACCTAACAACGGCTTGCCCGGCACCGACCAGTTTGCCAAATTGGCCGACTCGTCCACCTGTAGACCACCCATCAACGCAACATCGATATGCCCACCACGAATCATGGCAAACGAATCTGCGCTGTCAAAATAGCTGCTGCCAGGCAGGGCCGTCACGGGAATTTTGCTAGCGTTGACAGGGAAATCCATTGCGCCGCCAGACTCTGGCGCGGGGCCAACCCCCAACATGCCGTTTTCAGAATGCAGAATAATGCCGTGTTCAGGCGTGATAAAGTCTGCAACCAAGGTTGGAATCCCAACACCCAGATTGACTACATCACCACGCTTCAATTCAGCTAGTCCACGTCGCGCCATATTCAAGCGTGCCGTGCTGACCTTTTTCGCGCCTCCTTTGATGTTGCCCGAACTGCCGAGATCTTCAATCGTTACCGTCGATTGCACAAGGTAATCGACATAATTGCTAGGAGTATGAATCTGATTGGGGTCAAGATCACCAACAGGGACAATATGCTCCGCTTCCGCAATCACCAGTTTCGCAGCGGTTGCCATCGCACGGTTGAAATTTTGCTCTGTCAGACGATAAACGAGGTTGCCCGCCGTGTCGGCATAGTGAGCACGCACAAACGCCACATCACCATATAAGGCAGGTACAAAGGTGTGCGGCTTGCCATTAATTTCGCGCGTGTCGCCCTCTTCGGCCAATGCCGTGCCCGCCGCCGTTGGCGTATAAAATCCACCGATCCCTGCGCCAGCGGCCCGCATCGCTTCTGCAAACGACCCTTGTGGCATCAAATCAACCTCGATCGCCCCGTCCAAATAGGCTTGCACCGCTTCACGGTTGCTGGTGAAAAAGGAGCCAATCGCCTTGGCAATTTGCCCGTTGCGCAGCAATCGGCCGCCACCGATCCCTGCCTCGCCCACGTTGTTCGCAACGTAAATGAGATCTTTGGTGTCTGTCTCCGCTAGGGCGTGCGTTAAACGGACAGGGTTGCCCGTCATGCCAAACCCACCGACAAACAGCGTATCACCATCTTTGACCATTGCAGCCGCTTGTTCGGCCGAAATTTGTGGAACCTGCTTCATCACATCCTCCTTAGCGAATCAGCTCAATAATCGTTGCTTCCCCCTGCCCAACGCCAACACACAACGTTGCAAGCCCATACTTCATCTGCTGGCCTTCATCAGCGCGGCGGTGCATTTCATAAAGCAGGGTCGTGAGAATACGTGCGCCCGAACAGCCCAACGGATGCCCTAGTGCGATTGCGCCACCGTTTACGTTAGTGATCTCATCGCTCAGGTTTAGCTCACGTAGGACGGCCAGCGATTGTGCCGCAAACGCCTCGTTTAGTTCGGCCAGATCAATATCTTCGATCCCGATGCCCGCACGACCCAGCACCTTGCGCGTTGCCGAAACGGGGCCAACACCCATCACGCGCGGGTCAACGCCTGCTGCGGCCGAACAAATCCAGCGTGCCAGCGGCTTGATACCCAGTTCATCCGCTTTCGCTTTCGACATAAGCACGAGCGCACAAGACCCATCATTCAGACCACTCGAGTTGCCAGCGGTTACGCTGCCACCCTGACGGAACACAGCGCGTAATCTGCCAAGTTTCTCAACCGAGGTCGCCACCTCATACCCGTTTTCACCCTTTTTCATAAAAGGATGCTCATCCGTGTCAAACACAATCGGGTCACGTTTACGCTGTGGAATCGTGACGGACACTATCTCGCGCTTAAAATAGCCTTGGTTAATTGCGTTAATGGCGCGTTTTTGGCTATTTAGGGCAAAGGTATCCTGATCTAAGCGCGTGATTTCGCCGCCTGCATACGCACCTGCGCAGCTACGTTCCACAATATTTTCGGCCGTTTCGCCCATCCCTTCCAGCGGAAACAAAGCTTTCATGGCGGGGTTCGGATAACGCCAGCCAAGTGTCGTGTCATAAGCGGTCACGTTGCCCGATGGGCCAAATCCAGTTGGGTTCTTCGCCATCGAATAGGGGGCGCGTGTCATGCTTTCAACACCGCCCGCAACATAAACATCCCCTTCCCCGCACTTAATCGCACGGGCCGCTTGGTTAACCGCCTGTAATCCACTTGCGCAAAGACGGTTGACCGTTACCGCGCCGATGCTTTGTGGCAAACCAGCCAACAGGGTCGCCATTCGCGCCACGTTGCGGTTGTCCTCGCCAGCTTGATTGGCACAGCCAAGATAAACTTCTTCGATAATGTTGGGGTCGATGCCTGCGCGGCTGACTGCTTCTTTGATGGAGATTGCAGCCAAATCGTCGGGTCGCACTTGGGATAATGCGCCCCGGATTTTGCCGATTGGCGTGCGAACGGCGCTTACAATAACAACTTCATTCATAATAATGTGCTTATGGGTTGTTCAGTCGATTAATTTTGCGAAGTCGCATCTTAGCCAACTGGAACAACTATTTACCCGATGTCTTTGACAAGCCGAAAACTCATGTGGCCCGTCGAACTGTCGGGGGTGTTAGATGTGCGTGCGCTGATGCGATAGCGATTGCAGTATGATTTGTGGCAGAGGTAGCTGCCGCCTTTCATCACTTTGGCTGTGCCTGTGGGTGGGCCAAGTGGGTTGTGAATGCTGTCCTGCTGGCGGTAGCTGGCGCTAAACCAGTCGGCACACCACTCCCAAACGTTGCCTGTCATGTTGTAGAGGCCGTATTTATTCGGCCGAAAACTACCCACCGGCGCAGTTCCCAAAAAGCCATCCCCTCGCGTGTTTTTCTCAGGGAATTTACCCTGCCAAATGTTAATCCGATGTTTGCCCTTGGGAAGTAACTTGTCCCCCCAAGGATATGTTTTTTGACGCAGACCGCCCCGCGCCGCATATTCCCATTCCGCCTCGGTTGGCAGTCGCTTGCCAGCCCAAACCGCATAGGCCGCCGCATCATTCCATGAGACGTGTACCACAGGATGGTCAGCGCGTCCGCTCAGATCGGTGTGTGGCCCATCTGGATGTCGCCAATCTGCGCCAAAAATTTGCCGCCACCAAGGGGCAGCTGGCACGCTGCGCGTTGGCGGATGATCGGCAGGCAAAAATTGAAAAAACACGTAGGACCAGCCAAATTTTTCAGCCTCAGTCACATACCCCGTTGCCGTCACAAATTGAGCAAATTGCGTATTGCTCACCACCTGTGCGTCAATCCAAAAGGCATCAACCGCGACTTTACGGATCGGGCCTTCACCGTCGTGAGGAAACGTTCTGTCGTTACTCCCCATCAAAAAGTCGCCGCCACGGAGACGAACCATGCCTTTTGTGGTGGCTGCGGCCTTCGCGACATGCGTTGTCAGAGGCGGTGAGATTGATTGGGCGGTGGGCAGGGTGAGATTGGGATCAATCTCTGTGGGGAGGTCAGCGCGGCTAGCGGCGCAACAGGTAGAATCGCTCATAAACAGTTTGCGGCGGCAATGGTGCGATCAATGATAATTTCGGCCGAACCCAAATAGGTCGCCTCGTCCCGTAGGGTATCCCAATCAACCTGAGATGCAACCTCTGACGAGACACTCTGACGCACCAGATCAACTAAATGGCCCTTATTTGCTATGACGCTTTGCACAACCGCCTTAATCAGCCGCTTCGCTTCCGCACGATCGATGTAAGGGGCTAGCGCAAAATTGAGCGCCTCACCCAACATAACCCCATTAGACGCCGCCACATTGGCCCGCATCCGCTCGACGTTGACCACAAGATTGTCGCTGAGCCACACAGCCCGCTCAAGCGCCGCAGCGGTCAGCGATACCATCTGTGGCAAATTGAGCCATTCAACCTGCCACGCGCCTGTCGCCCGTTCGTGCTCATGAACCAGTGCCTGCTGCATATTTGCCAGCAGCCCGATGTTGGTACGATGCGCGGCCAGAATCATTTCGCTTTGGATCGGGTTCGCTTTTTGAGGCATCGTGCTGGAACCGCCGCGTGTTGGATCGGCCGATTCGCGCAGCTCAGCCACTTCGCTTTGCGCCATCAAAATCACATCTTGCGCCATCTTCGCAAGCGACCCGCTCAACAGCGCAAGCCAGTTCGCAAACTCAACAAGATTATCGCGCTGACTGTGCCACGGCGTTGTGGGAACGCCCAAGCCGAGTTCATCAGCCAACGCCGCCTGCACCACCATGCCGTGCGCTCCCAGCGCGGACAAGGTTCCAGCCGCGCCGCCAAACTGCACGACAAGCAGGCGCGGCAGTAGTTCGGTTAAACGCATGTTGTGACGCAAAATCGGCGCAAGCCAGTTCGCAACTTTAAGCCCAAACGAGAGCGGCAACGCTTGCTGCGAGTGCGTTCGTCCCGCCATTAGCGTGTTGCGATGCGTGTCGGCTAATGTTGCCCAGCGTTTAATCAACCGTCGCAACAGCGGCGCAATCGTTTGCATGGCGGCGCGTAGCTGCATCACGAGCGCTGTGTCCATAATGTCCTGTGTCGTTGCCCCAAAATGGACAAAATTGCCGTGTGGCAAGCCGACTTGCTGACGCAGTTGACGCACTAATTCAGCGATCGGCACGCCTGATTTTTCGATTGCGGCTTGCAATCGTGGATTGTCGGGCTGAAAGGTGACAAGGGCTGTTTGGATCGCTTCGGCCGAAATCGGATCAATCACACCCAACTCCCCCTGCACAACCGCCAACGCCGTCTCAACCTTGATCCAGTAAAAAAGCGACCGCTCCTGCGAGAATAACGCTTGAATTGTTTGATGATGAAAAGGTGCTGTAATCATAAGAGTCGTAATCAACCAATATATAAGATCATAATCGACTAGAGATAGACCGCAAACAAATATTGGCACATCCTATCAAAAGCGCGTAAAGTCCCAACTTATGAGCGAAAAAGAAGGTGTTATCAAGTTTCAACTTGATTTTCAATCGGCCGCTGCGCTTTCGGCCGAAACCATCGCAGAGTTAAATGCGTGGCGCAAAGTGCTGGTGATGATGGGTATGATCGGCCAAACGCCCGAACGCTACAGCAATTATGGCTTTGGCAACATCAGCCGACGCTTGACAACGGTGGCGCACCCCAAGGCCGATTGTCCGTTTATTATCAGCGGCACACAAACGGGCGGCATCGCCGATTTGCAAGCACAGCATTATGCAACAATTCTCAACTGCATCCCAACTGAGAACCGCGTGCTGGCGCAGGGGCCTATGAAACCCTCGTCGGAGTCGATGACGCATGGGATTGTGTATGCTGTTTCGGCCGAAACAAACTGGGTGTTCCACGCCCATGACCCCCACATTTGGCGGCAGGCCACCGCGCTCAACATCCCAACGACCGATCCTGCTATTCCCTATGGAACGCCCGAAATGTCGGCCGAAGTCGTGCGCCTGTTTGCCGACAGTGACGTGAGCAAGCGAAAAATCTTCTCAATGGGTGGTCATGAAGATGGGATCGTGACTTTTGGCAGTTCGGCCGAACAAGCAGGCGGCGTTCTGCTCACCTACCTAGCCGCAGCGCTGGCACGTATCTAAGCAAACGCAACTCAGGATTTCAAGCGCATCGTTTGGAGCAACCCCTCCTGATTGCCCAACTATTTACAAATGAACAACGTTAACTGGCATCATGTTGGACTCTTAATCATAGCGGGAACGGTGTGGGGGGTTGCATTTCTCACGTTAGATATTGGCATCGAAACGATCCCGCCGTTTACCTTTGTGTTTGCGCGTAATTTGCTGGCTTCTATTGTGTTGGTTGTGGCGTTGTATTTACGTGGGGAGCGTTTGCCTAGTTTTGGTCGTTTCGGCCGAAATTGGTATCCCTTCGTATTCGTTGGTTTCTTCGACAACGCCTTTCCTGTGATGCTGTCTGGGAACGCCCAACTACACGTCGAAAGCGGTCTTGCCACTATTTTTGTCACAACCACCCCCTTCTTCACGCTGCTGCTTGCCTATTGGTTCTTAGGCGACGAAAAAATCTCGCCCAATCAGGTGATTGGCGTCGTGTTAGGATTGATTGGCATCATCGTGTTGATTGGCCCCAGCGCCCTCCGCTCGCTCGGCACACATTTCACCGCACAGCTAGCCTTGCTGCTTGCCAGCCTCTGCTACAGCATTGCAACCGTTTACTCGCGCAGCTATCTACGCGCCCAAAACAACAGCGGTCAACGCAGCGTTTTAGAGTGGCTCACAGGACAGTTCATTGTTGCAACTCTCATCACTGTGCCAATGATGCTAAGCTTTGATCAGGTTCGCACAATTCAGCCCAGCGGGCGTTCTATCGCGGCCGTGTTTGCTGGCTGTGGCATCGCGCTTGTCGCCTTTCTCGCCTTCTATCGGCTCAACGCGCTTGCCGGCCCAACCTATGCATCGTTTGTTACTTATCTCATCCCTATCAATGGGGTGTTTTGGGGCGCGGTCATATTGGGGGAGCGTATCGAGCCAACGGCGCTTGCGGCGCTGGCCTGTATTTTGGTCGGCATCGCTTTTGTGAATGATTTTGTGCGTTTGCCGCTTGCCAAATGGATTAGGGCGTAGGAGAATGCACTGATGCAAGTGTTACATGCAAATCGCGGTCCAATTCTTTACTACTCTGTTGTGGTGTTGCTCATTCTGTTTTTGTTTTATCATGCGTTGAGTGTGCAGGTTGTTCAATCGGCCGAATTTCCGGCCGATGTCCCCTCATTCATCTGCCCCCTCGCAAGCCTACACTAAAAAGTCAAAGTGGGAAGCATCCCACATTTTCAACTTTTCACTCGTGACTTTATCGCATGTACCACATCGGATCATCACGCCGTCCGTTCACACGCACCTCAAAATGAATATGCGGCCCAGATGAACAGCCTGTATTTCCCGACGATCCAATCACATTCCCCTGATAGACAATCTGACCCGGCACAACGTTGATGCCGCTGAGATGTGCATAGAATGTCTCGTATCCATTCCCATGATTAATTACAATCAAATTGCCGTAGCAATAGGGGCTAAACGATGCGTAGGTCACTGTGCCTGTGTCTGATGCAAACACGCCTGAGCCTTCAACCAGCCCAATATCAAGCCCAGGATGTCCTGCCCAGTAAACCTGCGTGATCCGTCGCGCAGACACAGGCCAAAGAAACGTCCCTGTCCCAACAATTGCGGGCCGCGCTTGTCCTGCCCAGTATCCACTGCCGCTGTTGGTCAAGGTTGGCGGATCCCATTGGAAAACCTCACGCCGAGCGCCCGGTATTAAGATTTGTGTATCTGCGTACAGGCGAAACGGGAATTCTAAGTTGTTGGGTTCATAGGCAATAATCTCCTCGACAGAAATCCCATAAAGGGCCGAAAGTCCCTCCAAGGAATCTCCAGGCTGAATATCATGCAGCACGCCATCAATGGGCAGAATCAGCACTTCATCATCAACCTGCAACAAACCGGCTTCTTCACTCAACTTAGGATTGCCTCCTAGCAAAGTTTCTGATCCGATACCGAATTTTTCCGCAATGCGGACAGGTGTATCGCCTCGTTGCACAACATACACTTCAAATTCATCATGTTCTGGCAACTTACCTTGGAACGTGCGGGGGTTAAATGCAGGTACAAGGCTTATATCTTGCAAAATTGGTACGTCTGATAAATCGAAGGTTTGCTCGATTGCGTCAGCCGCCTCTGCATCGATCAGAACAGGGGCTTGAACCACATCGGTGACAACCTCAACCTCACTCACAGCTTCCTCCGATAAGGAGACAGATGCAAGTTCAATACGTGTGCTCGCAACGTCTTGTAATGTTTGCAAGCGCATCCACGCCAATGCGATTAGCGCAATCAATCCTACCAACAATCCTATTTGTCCAACTTGTCTTATCATAGCGGCCCAAATCGTAGCACATTCAACAAAAAAACGAGCCGCAAAAGCGACTCGTTCCTACAAACTATTCAGAATATGCAGTGGCTTCGCGCTGCATTTAGCCCATATCGGCCGTTAGTTCCTCAAGGAACTCGTAATTTGTTCGTGTTTGACGCAAACGTTGAAGTACCGCACCCGTCGCACTCGACAAATCATAACCTGGCGTGTCGTTCAAATGAGCCAACATACGGCGCATTGTGTAAACACGGGTCAGCTCATCACCAGACAGTAGCAAATCTTCACGGCGCGTACCAGAACGTTCAATATCAAACGCTGGGAAGACGCGGCGCTCTTGCAGACGGCGGCTAAGCAACAGCTCCATGTTACCCGTCCCCTTAAACTCTTCGTAGATGACCTCATCCATGCGGCTACCTGTATCAACCAAGGTTGTACCGATAATCGTTAGGCTGCCACCTTCTTCAAGGTTACGCGCTGCACCAAAGAAACGCTTTGGCGGATAAAGTGCTGTTGGATCAATACCACCCGACAACGTACGACCACTTGGCGCAACGGTCAGGTTGTAAGCACGCGCTAAACGTGTAATTGAATCGAGCAGGACAACAACGTCATGGCCTGATTCAACCATACGCTTTGCACGACTCAGCGCCATTTCGGCAACACGGCAATGTTGCTTAACTGGCTCATCAAATGTTGAGCTAGACACTTCACCGTCAACCGAGCGAATCATGTCGGTGACTTCTTCAGGACGCTCACCAATCAACACAACCATCAAGTGAATATCAGGATAGTTGCGTGCGATGCCGTTGGCGATCTCTTTCAAAACGCTTGTCTTACCCGCTTTTGGCGGTGACACAATCAGCCCACGCTGCCCACGACCAATCGGCGCAACTAGATCTAACAAACGTGTTGAAAGAATGTTGGGCTCTGTTTCAAGTTTGATCTTTTCTAGTGGGAAAATGGGGGTGAGGCGTTCAAATCGAGGGCGTTTCTTTGCATATTCTGGGTCACGACCATTAACGGCCGCAATGCGCAACATGCTGTAATACTTCTCGTTGTCCTTAGGGGCGCGAACTTGGCCAACAACCAAATCTCCCGTGCGCAATCCTAAGCGACGAATCTGAGAAGCGGAAACATAGATGTCGTCCATCCCAGGTAAATAGTTTTCGGCGCGCAAGAAGCCAATCTTCTGCTTATCGTCGTCAATCATCTCCAACACGCCGCCGCGAAATTCGTTTCCTTTCTGATTAGCTTCCGCTCTCATAATATCATATACCAGCGGCTCTTTCCGCAAGGTGCTATATCCCTGCACGTTATGATCACGTGCAATACTTCGTAAAGTGCTAATCGATTTCGATTGCAATTCGGCAAATTCCATTTCGTGTCTCCAAATGGGTAATGTCTCAAGTTAGATTGGTGTACACACGCGGATACATGACAAGGCATGTAACAACTGTCGGCTCCCACAGCACAGTTATCAACCAAAAAATCAAGTTTCAGGATACAGCCAAAAGCATATCCTGCCTCTTCCCTAGTTACCTTTTCATTTATGAATTCAAACGGTGTCTTGGTTTAACGGATGCGGATGTCCACCATTACAATAACCACACAGCTTTGGTTTGAAAGAAAAACAAACTATCTCTCAATCTTGCAAGTTGGGGGGTTCAAAAGCGCCACTCTGTGTTTGAGCATTCCATGCGCAGTAATATGCACAATGCCATCTAATTAATTGCCAACTATTTCTTTCAATTACACATTAGGAATCAAGAAAGGGCTCCACATAAGCCTAAATGGCAAAGATGTTTCAAATTAGGGCCCAAAAATGCTGTGGGGAGCATCAAAATAAAAGAAATATTGCTGTATGGGTTTGAACTAACAAACAAAGGTTGCTTAA
>JBMZDF010000185.1:7054-10715 GCA_049614105.1 Promineifilaceae bacterium (SeqCode) | reverse complement strand
TAACGTTTCTGGTAGAGACGTCGCCGCTGGCGCGTCTCCGTTAGAAAAGCTGGATGATTTTTCATCAATAATTAATTGTGATTTACCTGAGCCACAAAGAAGCTTGATTGAGATCCCAACCGATGAAAACTTGCCTTTCCCATGTTTATCTGTTGGAAAACGGCTAAACAGATGAATAAATGCGGATTCAAGCAAAGTATGCCTTGCCGCGAGGGTTAATTCGCGCTATCATGTTTCTGAACATATGTTCGTAAAGAAAGGGTTGCGTTGTATACTGTAACTGTAGACAACTTAGTTGATGTAACATAACTTTAAGTGTGCCGCTGACAATACCTTTCTACCAAATTAAGTGTGACGGCACACTAGGCAAATGGCTAAACTCAAAACAAAACGTATCTCCATCACAATCCCCCTAAAAACCCTAAAACGACTGAATAAACTTGTCACGCCCAGCGAGCGCAGCACGATTGTATCTGAGCTTATCGAAGATTATCTTGATGATTTAGAAGCAGAGTTTGAGCAGGTCGAGCGATTGGAACAGCGTCGTGAGCAGCGACAAATGTGGCTCGAACGTATACGCGCTTCTGGACAGAAAGCGGCCGATCTGTTTTTGCCCTGATCGCGTTTGTTAGGGTTTGATCTGTTTGCCAAGCCTCGGTCATGTTGTACATAGTGTTTAGACATCCCCCTCATTTTTTGTGGCAGGCCGCATAGCGGCAAGCGAAGACACTCCCACGCGGAGCGTAGGAGCGAGTTAGACATCCCCTCATTTTTTGCGGGGCTTGCGCTTCGTTCGCGCTTCCGCTAGACTAAAGTCTGATTTATAGAAGTACCACAATTAAAGAGTCGGCCGATAATGTCATCCCCCTATGCCATCACGCATACCTGTTGTGCTGCACATCAATCGGTTGATAAAGCGGCGTTTGAGGCAACCCTATTCCAGATTTGCCCGACAGCCATCGCCACCTGATAAGTAGAGAGCCACCCATGCAGGGATAACGCGCTTTGCGAAGCTGCGTGGCGTCCAATGCGCATGAGTGAATTTCGTTTTGAAGTTTGGCCGACTGAATACCGTGTTCTGACGCAGCAGTTTGCCGCCAACCCAACCTATTACGGTCAATTTGGATTACCGGGTCATGAAGGTGTTGATATTCGTGCGCCTAGGCAAAGCAAAATTTTTTGCGTTGCCTCAGGGCGTGTTATCAAAGTCAACCACGATCCGACAGAAAGCAACTACGGGTTGTACGTCAAAGTGCTGCATGAAAATGGATACCGTACAACTTATGCCCATCTGTCCACAATTTCGGTGTCTGAAAGCGAGGTTGTGAGTGCGGGTCATGTGCTTGGGCTGGCTGGCGATAGCGGCAATGCGCGTGGGGCGCATCTCCATTTGGGGTTGCAACAGACTAAGGATAACGTGAGTGGTTGGCCGCACGACATCATTGATCCGACACCGTATCTACTCCCTTTGCTCGGATGGAAAGCGCCAAGTGGTGCGACCTTGGAAGGGTGGATTTTGAGCGGGTCGCTTTATAAAGATCGGGATCTGGCGCAGCTTCATGTGGATGGTGCGCGTTTTTGGACGGGGCGCAACAAAAATTACTGGCTAGCTGGGGGAACCGTGGTGGCCTTGCCGGGGGCTGAACGCTCTGGCTATACGCTTGTGCGGGTGACTTATGCCGCGTTGGGTGTTTCGGCCGAAAAATTACCGATCAAACCGAACACAATCCCACAGCCAACGGTGGCAACGGTTGACGGCTGGGCGTGGGCCAGCTATTTGAATCTGTCTGATGAGGATGAGGACGAAGGGTATGCGGTGACCGATTGGCGCGGGATCAATTTGCGCCGCCAACCGTTTCGGCGGTCGGGGAATATTGGCTTTATTCGGCCGAATTCAACCCTCCTGCTCCTGCCCGGCAAAGAAGGCGGCTATCAGCGCGTTCGCGTGCTGCGTAGCGACTTTGAAGGCGCGGTGACGCTGCCCGTGTTGCCACCGTTGCCACATATGGTTGGCTTATTGCCCGACCATCCCAAAACAGACGACACCGTTTTTCTCGGCTGGGTGCGTACTGAATCAATTGAACTGCGCGGCGCTTATGGGCGAATCAACCATCCCTACGGGGCGGGTCTTTATCCCAAGCCAGTCAATCGTGGCGTGCGTTATGCGATTGTCAAAGGGTTTGCCACCGTTGCGCGTGCGGGGGCGAATAGCGGCATTTTTACGCCTGTGCTGGTGAATCGTGAGGAGATGCTCAGCCTCGCAAAGACGCTGCCAACGGTGAAAATGCCAAATCCGCTGTCGAAACAGCTTGATCCCGTTTGGCCGAAACCGCCTCATGATTCGACCCCTGCATGGGTGTTAACGGCCGAAATTGAGGGTGAAAAGAAGCGAATCGGCCGATTTGGAACGCTGCTAGTGGTTCGACCGCAGCGCGATGCCGATGTTTTGGCGCAATCGTTGCCTTTCTCGCCCGTAGTTATTTTGGGCGAGCCGTATGGTGAGTTTACGCCCGTTCGCATTCCCGACACCCATTTAACGTGGTTGCATCCTGTGTTGACCCCTCCCGATGGCGTGCTTGACAATAATTGGGATGCGGACGAAGGTGAGTGGACCACGCCATCTGTTGTGCCAGAAGGGCCTTGGGTTCCCGCCGCCAATACGCCCCCACAAGCGCCAGTTGCGCCTGCTGTTCCGCCGCGTGCGCCGTCCCCACCGCCTGCGCCGCCGAAACCACCTGTTTCTCAACCTGCACCGCCGAAACCGCCTGTTTCTCAGCCTGCGCCGCCGAAACCGCCTGTTTCTCAGCCTGCACCGTCGAAACCGCCTGTTTCTCAGCCTGCGCCGCCGAAACCCCCTGCTCCTCAGCCTGCGCCACCAAGGCCACATTTGCCCGTGATGGGAACCGCGCGGATTGGGCTGCATGCTTCGGCCGATCCGCATATCACTTCGGCCGAAATTGCCGAATTTGCCCTGCTCAAACCCGGACTCATCAAAGTTAGCTCCTTTCACGATCCGTCTGCCATTAAACAATTGGCAAAACAACACCCCAACGCGAGCTGGCTCCTGCGGGCGTTTTTAGAGTTTGGCGGGCGGAATGTGTCACCCGTTCAGTTTGTCGAATGGACGTTGGGCGACGTACAGCGCTCATTGAGACAGCTAGGCGGCAAAAAAGTGATTGTTGAACTGCACAACGAGCCAAATTTATATGCAGAAGGACTTGGGAAAAGCTGGCAGGATGGGGCAACCTTCGCGAAGTGGTGGCTTGACGTGTTGCGGCAATACCGTCAGGCGTTGCCCGCTGTCAAATTTATGTATCCAGGCTTGTCACCGGGGCATGATGTTGCCAATGTGCGACGCGATCATATTGCCTTTTTGGAGGCAAGCCGCAGCGCGGTGAACGCGGCCGATGCGTTGGGGGTTCATATTTATTGGGGCGATAACTACCCGATGGGGCGTGCGTTGGGCGTTTTGGATGATTATTTGGCGCGTGTGCCGCATAAATCTGTTTGGATTACGGAGGCGTCAAACAACTCTCCTAGCGTGCCGCATCAGCAAAAAGGGGCGCAGTATATCAAGTTTTGGCAGGCGCTACAGAAGCGTTCTGGCGTGGGCGGTGTGACCTATTTTGTGGCCTCGTCGAGCAATCCAAAGTTTGCACCC